>CAYRUX010000227.1:0-11237 GCA_964427515.1 uncultured Rhizobiaceae bacterium | reverse complement strand
TTTTATAGTCTTAATTTCGTCCATTTTTCAGCACCACATCACTACAGAAAATACCGTCTTAGTCATTCTGCAAGGGTAAAAAACCTTTATATTTCAATATTTTACTCAACAGTGACAGATGTGCGGTGTGGGGGTGGGTTTTCCACCGCTGACCTAACCTTCAACTTCACAAACACTTATCGTTCTCCTACCCTCACCGGCAACCATTATTCTTCGTACCAACTATTTCTTTATCAGACCATCTCTCAGCATAGAGAGCAAGGGATGACCTTTAATGCCATTGCCGAGTGGTTGAACAAAGAGGAATACCTGACCGTGCGTGGCAAGAAGTTCAGAGGTGCTCATGTTCATTCAATTCTGAAGAAGAGATTAGCGAAGGAGGAATTGTTGAAACAGCAGTATCCAGAGGTAAGGTCGGACTTTAGTATGGAAGTTGTCGATAAGACAATTCTGATGAGTGGTTTTGATTTTCCAAGCAAGCAATGAGTCTAGTTACTCAACAGTAACCGACTTAGCTAAATTCCTTGGTTGATCCACATCTGTACCTTTATTTACTGCCACATGATAAGCTAGCAGTTGTACCGGTATTGTATATAAAATTGGCGCGACAAAGTCGTCCACTTCTGGCAACTCAATGGAAGCCTCAGCCAATTTACCAAGTTTAGCAATGCCTCTCGCATCACTGAGGAATACTACTCTTGCACCTCGAGCAACAACCTCTTGTAAATTTGAAGCAGTTTTCTCAAATAATGAGTCCGGTGGGGCAACAACGATTACAGGGACGTCATTATCGATTAATGCTATAGGCCCATGTTTGAGTTCCCCCGCCGCAAATCCTTCTGCATGAATATATGAGATTTCTTTAAGTTTTAATGCTCCCTCCATAGCAACCGGATAACCAGAACCACGGCCAATATAGATTATTGTGGTTGCTTGGGTTAAAGAATTAGCAAGACCGCGAATACGCTCGTCATGTGCTAGTACATCTGCCGCACGCGCAGGAATTTCTGCAAGTGCATGGGTAAGTTCAGCTTCACGAATAGTATCGATATTTCCCTTTGCCCTTGCCAATGCAACAGACAAACACGCGAGGGTAACAAGTTGAGTAGTGAAAGCCTTAGTAGATGCAACTCCTATTTCTGGCCCGGCTCGTGTTGGAAGCACAATATCAGCTTCTCTAGCAATAGTACTTTCTGGCACGTTAACAACCGCAATGACTTTCTGCATTTTATCTTTTGCAAATCTTAATGCTGCCAGCGTATCAGCCGTCTCCCCTGATTGTGAAATAAATACAGCAACACCATTCTCCGGAAGCGGAGGCATTCTATATCTGAATTCTGACGCCGTATCGATGTCTACTGGTATACCAGCAAGACTTTCAATCCAATAACGGGCAACCAAACCAGCATAATAAGATGTACCACATGCAATAATCGAAACTCTTGAGATATCCCCTAAAACAAATGGTAGACTGGGCAAACAAATAGCACCATTGGTTGGGTTAACATAACTATTTAATGTGTCACCAATGACTGCAGGCTGCTCATGAATTTCTTTATGCATAAAGTGCTGATAATTTTCTTTAGCTACTTCACTCCCATCATATTTTGTCTTTACAACAGCTCTATTAACTATTTCGCCAGTACTATTAAAAACGGTTGCATCCGTATTCTTAAGAACAACCCAATCGCCTTCTTCTAAATAACTGACGAGACTTGTAAACGGAGCAAGAGCCATAGCGTCCGATGCCAAAAACATTTCATCTGTACCGTAACCAACTGCCAACGGGGCGCCACGTCTAGCGCCTATAAGCACATCTAGTTCACCAGCAAACATTATGCCCAATGCAAAAGCACCCTCTAACCGCTTTAAGGCTTGAGCAGTTGATTCTACAGGGGTTAAACCTTGCCTAAGATAATAATGAATTAATTGGGGAACTACTTCGGTATCAGTATCGGTAGAAAATTCATGCCCTTCGCATATAAGTTCATCACGTAATTTTTGAAAATTTTCAATAATGCCATTATGAACTACCGCAACCCTATCTGTAGCATGAGGATGAGCATTGCTTTCGCTCGGCACTCCATGAGTCGCCCACCGTGTGTGTCCAATTCCAACAACACCACTAACTGGCCGTGTTACCAATAAATTTTCTAATTGGTTCAATTTGCCCTCAGCTCGTCTAAGGGCGAATCCACCATTTACAGCGGTAGCTATACCGGCAGAGTCGTAGCCTCGATACTCTAAGCGTTTTAGTCCCTCAATAAGTCTTGGGGCAGCATCAGTCAGGCCAATTACACCAACAATCCCACACACGCCTCTCTAACCTTTCTTCTTCTTTCTATCGCGGCGTCGGGCAGCAGCACCTGAACGTTCGGTTTGCGTACCTCGTGCTACCGCTATGGAATCTGATGCCACATTGTCTGTAATTACGCTACCTGCTGCTACGACAGCACCATCACCAATTTTAACCGGTGCAACAAGAGCAGAGTTTGATCCGATGAATGAATTAACTCCAATATCTGTCAAAGATTTTACATAACCATCATAATTACACGTGATTGTACCCGCTCCAATATTAGAACCAGCACCAACCCTCGCATCACCAATATAACTCAAGTGATTTATTTTTGCTCCTTCTTCCACGCGGGTCTGTTTAATTTCAACAAAATTTCCAATATGTGCAGACTCACCAATTTCTGACCCTGGCCTCAAACGGGCATACGGCCCCACAATCGAAGCCCTACGCACAAGTGCTCCTTCAAGATGACAAAAAGCCCTAATTTCTACATTATCTTCCAATACAACCCCAGGACCAAATACAGTATTCGGTCCAACTATTACATCGACACCAAAAACTGTATCGGCACTAAGCCACGTGGATTCAGGATCTATCAAAGTGACACCATTTACCATAGCCATATTACGCAAACGTTGTTGCATTAGCTTTTCGGCTTTAGACAACTGAATTCTGTCGTTTATACCCATAACCTCGTTTTCTGTCGCAGTTGAGTACATACACCTCATATTATTGCTTCGTGCATGTTTAACTATGTCCGTCAGATAATATTCACCTTTGGTGTTGTTATTAGTAATTACCTCTAGAAGATCAAAAATATGCTTGGACCGAACTGCCATGATCCCAGAATTACATAAATTTGAAATATTATTTTTCGAATTTATTTCGTGCGCCTCAACGATTTTATCTACCACACCATCCGAATTAACTTCTAAACGACCGTAATCTGCGTTGTCATTGCGTTCAAATGCCAACACCGCTATTTCTGTGTTCTCTGATAAATTAGTCAGAAGAGAATTGAGTGTTGAATGCATTATAAGTGGCACATCTCCATAAAGTATTAAAACATTCCCCTCAAATCCCTTTAATGATTTCTTTGCCATTAGTACCGCATGCCCTGTACCTAAACGTTCCTCCTGCACAACTATCTCAATTTCTGGTGCTTCTACCGCCATTGCAGCACCAACTTTTTCCATATTCGGGCCCAAAACCAAAACTAATAGTTTGGGATTAAGCTTTTTGGCAGCAGACAGTACATGTCCTAGCATCGATTTCCCGGCAATTTGATGCAATACCTTTGGCAGACCTGATTTCATACGACTACCCTTACCGGCAGCGAGAATAATGATAGCTGTCTCTGACATATTATAAATAATTCCAATTGTTAGAGTATATACCGTGCATCAAGTGTTATGATCCGATGAAATGCAAATGATTTCCAGCCCGCATTAAAACACTACCACCAAGAGAAAGCTAAGTAAGGAATAAATGTGCAAAATTTTAACACTCTTCTATTTGATTTAGATGGTACATTAGTCGACTCAGCGCCAGATATTATCGCTGCACTTAATCTGACCCTAAATGATTTAGGGCATGAGGGTGTAAACTATCACGACTTTCGACAAAGCGCTGGTGACGGGGCAAGGAAATTATTGGAAAGAGTGCTAATAACGAAAAATATTCCCTTAACAGATAAGCAGTTATCCACCCATGTCGACCGTCTTTTAAAATATTACTATGGCATCATGACCAACAATACTACCCTTTATCCAGGTGTATCAAAAACATTATATACACTTAGGGAAGCAGGAATAAAATTGGGTATATGTACTAATCGCCCATCACCAACAACTAAATATCTGTTACAACATTTTGGTCTTACTGATTTATTATGTGCAGTGATCTGACCTGACAACGTCGCCGCGAAAAAACCTGACCCTCGTCACCTGCAAGAGGCAATGCTGGAATTAAACTCTTCTCCCAAGACTACTCTCATGATAGGTGATACAGCAACAGATATTGCTGCTGCTCAAAACGCCAGCCTAAAGGTAATAGCGGTTGCATATGGGTACAGTAAAATACCCGCGGAACAGCTGGGCGCAGACGCAGTGCTTGAACATTTTACGGAGCTACCCCAGCTACTTTCCTCCCTTTACTGAACTATAATTCTTTTTAACGCCCCCCCTAATCTGTCGGTTGTGGTACAATTCTTAAATAGGGTAGAGGAGACTTCCATCCATTTGGAAACTTTTCCTTTGCTTCTTCATCTGAGACTGCTGGAACGATTATAACATCCTCACCATGTTTCCAATTTACGGGTGTTGCCACCTTGTGTCTTGCGGTTAGTTGACAAGAGTCCAGAACACGCAATACCTCATCAAAATTACGTCCAGTACTCATTGGGTAGGTCAGAGATAACTTAATTTTCTTATCTGGCCCGATAAGAAACACTGAACGTACCGTTGCATTATCTGCAGCAGTACGGCCGGCAGCCGTATCACCCGTATCAGCTGGAAGCATTTCATATAGCTTTGCAATTTCAAGATTAGGATCTCCAATCAAAGGATAATTAACAGCGTAACCCTGAGATTCTTCAATGTCTTTAGACCAATTTTCGTGGTCGTTCACCGCATCGACGCTGAGACCTAAAACTTTGCAATTCCGCTTTTCAAACTCATTTTTCAAGCTCGCCATATAACCTAACTCAGTAGTGCATACAGGCGTGAAGTCCTTTGGATGAGAAAATAATATAGCCCAGCCGTCTCCAATCCATTGATGGAAATCAATGGTACCGTGCGTTGTATTTGCGACAAAATTAGGGGCTTCATCGTTGATTTTCAGTGACATAATTAAACTCCTTTCAAACACCCTGTAAGGGACACATGTCTAATTTGCAGTGTTAAGGCGTTGTTAGACAGTATAGGTAGTGCTCTTCGAAAACTACCATTAATGCGTATAATATAATACAATACTAAATAATTTGTATAATTGTATATATACGTTTTTATATATGTTAATTAACAATGTAAAATTCAACACAAAAAGTTTCTTTTTTTGCGCCACTGCTTACCAGCCATTACACTACCTAAGTTACTGTAAAGATTAAAAATATTTATGCTCCGATATTTTAGAGCAATTATCAGAAAGTAGATACGTGTGTACCTAGTTGATCAAGGCACTAATACCCGCACCGTTCTACTAGCAAGATTTACTATGTATTCCGGAACTTAGTATTGCCCCGCTAATAACTATTTAAAACCCCGGAAAGGCAAGACCCGCATTATAACGCCTTTAAAATTACCGGCCATTATATGGAATTTACAAATAACTCAACTTCCTTATTAAATCTTTCGGTCTCTTCATAAAAAGGGCAATGATTACTATTTTCAAAAATAGAGAATTTTGAATTTCTTATATTCTCATGAACATATTTAATTGACTCAATTGGCAAAAGTTTGCCTTCAATACCTCCACTAATAACAAGGGTCGGGACATTTACCTTGTATAATGAATCTCTATAATCTTGCATGGTCTGATCAAACAAGACAGAACTAGCTATCGTAGCAGGTATTCTCATACACTCTTGAAGCATCCACTCAAAGTCTTCCTCAGCTGGTAATTCACTAAATAACATGGAAATAAAATTTCTGAATACTTTCTCGCGATCAGTCTGTACTTCAGCCATGAAATTAGTTAGTGATTGCAAGTCAAACACACCACAGTCCCAGTCTGGCCACTTAAAGTCCGATGGACTCTGGTCTATTAGGATGGTGCCCGACACATTTTTATTTCCGAATTGTTTAAAATAGTCCCAAATAACCATACAACCCATTGACCATCCAGAAAGAACCACATCATTTAATTTTTTCTTCTCTATAAATTCGCACAAATCTTGAGCATACACTGCCATAGTATGCCCATCATTAATATGTGTTGATTCTCCATGACCACGTAAGTCAATCGCAATCACTCGGTATTTTTTTCCTAACTCAGACAATTGTTTGCGGAAGTACCTACCACTACACCAAACGCCATGTATAAAGAGTAATGGTCGCCCAGTCCCTATTTCTTCATAGTGGATTTCAAGGTTTCGGCTTAACTGAAGCTTTGACATATTATTCTCCCATGCCCCGCCAACAAAACTTGTTTTTCATGGCCACCCCTTAAGTGACTCGGTACAAATAGAACAGAAAGAATAACTAGTTGTTCCGTCCATAGAGAAAATTTTCACAATTTTAAAATCAATGCAAATCTTTACTGTCACAAGAAAGTCCATTATGGACCTTCCATCCTTATTTCATTAGAAATTTTTTCCAAAATTGCCGACATATCTTCAATATTTGAAACAAAAGATGGAAAATCTAGAATGAGTCTGCTTACCCCGATACGTTCATATTGTGGTATATCTTTAATTACACTTTCTGCTGTTCCCGCAATTATTACAGCCGTAACTTCTATAGAGTGGGGATCCCGGCCTGCCTTCTCTGACATCTCATGCAATGTGGCAAGGTCATTTTTTAGATTACCTTCTATACTATAAACGTTGTCCGGGCCCTCTGATACAACTTGCCATCCATCCGCCAACTCAATAACTCTCCTGAAACATGCTTTTCCATTACCCCCAATAGTAATTGGGGGATGTGGTTTTTGCGCTGGCTGAGGCCGACTCTGAACATCTGAAAAACTATATATTGAACCCTGATATGACGGCTCATCTGCTGTCCATAATTCTTTCCAGATGCGGATGTGTTCTTCCGTACGCATCCACTTATTATCAGTTGGCACGCCAAGTGCATTAAATTCCTCGTTTAACCACCCTGCTCCCACTCCCACAATAAGCCGTCCATTTGATAATACATCTATGGTCGCAATCATTTTAGCTGTAACCAACGGGTGTCTATAGGGCGCTACCGTAATAGAAAAACCCAGATTGATCTGGTTAGTATGACCTGCCACAAATGCGAGACTTGTATAGGATTCTAACTGATTGCCTTTTGGGTCAGCAATGTAATCCCCGGATCTACTATAGGGATAAGGTGTCGTTATTTCGGTTGGCATAATTACATGGTCATTACACCATATTGACTCAAATCCTTTTCGTTCGGCAAAATCTGCCATCGCAATCATATTTTTGCTGGTTGCCAGATCACCAAATACTGGAAGCATAAATCCTACCTTCATTACATCCTCCATAAGGGTAATTAGAAATATACAAACAAATGTAATGCGCGAACTTCGGTTTGCACAGTCGATTTTTTTCTTTCATTTGTTTCTTATAGGCGCAATTCAATTTATTCTTCCACCATTTTTATATTAGCTGTAATTCGCATAACACCAAAGAGACGGTTGACACACTAACGAGAGGCAGCATAAGTGGTTACTATAAGTTAATTGTTCTGGAAGACTCATGCCTCCTGAAAATTATACCACTGCCTGCCCCCACGATTGCCCTTCAACCTGCGCTCTAGAAGTAGAAAAATTGGATGAATCAACAATTGGTCGTATTCGAGGTGCAAAAACCAACACCTATACTGCAGGTGCAATTTGCGCCAAGGTCGCTCGTTATTCAGAAAGAATTCACCACTCTGGACGCCTCAAAGTACCACTCCAAAATGCGGGTGGAAAGGGAGATAATAATTTTCGTCCACTTTCCTGGGAATCAGCTCTAGACGAAGTTGGGGAAGCACTTCTTAAAGCAGAACAAAGTCATGGTTCAGAATCAATTTGGCCCTATTATTTCGCTGGCACCATGGGTCTTCTGATGCGTGACGGTATAAACAGACTTACCCATGCGAAAAACTACTCCCATTTTCATACCACAATCTGCGTAAATATGGCTTGGTTAGGTTTCGAAGCGGGAACAGGGAAAGTACAGGGCGTCGACCCCCGTGAAATGGCTGAATCCGACTTGGTGGTTATCTGGGGTACTAATGCCGCAACCACTCAGGTTAATGTGATGCACCATGCTATTCAGGCCAGAAAGAACCGTGGTGCTAAAATCGTCGTTATCGATCCTTATTTGAATTCTACAGCGAAGCAATCAGACCTTCACTTATGCCTTCGACCCGGAACAGATGGGGCACTTGCTTGCGCAATTATGCATGTTCTCTTCAGGGACAATTTTGCTGACTGGGAATATATGGATAAATATACGGATGCACCAACTGATTTGAAAAACCATCTAAAAGATAAAGACCCCCTATGGGCGTCTGATATTACAGGCCTTTCGATAGATGAAATTGAAAAATTTGCTAAATGGGTGGGAACGAATAAACGCGCTTATTTCAGACTAGGTTACGGTTTTACTCGTAGTAGAAACGGTCCAGTTAACATGCATGCTGCTCTCTGCATTCCTTCAGTCACAGGCGCTTGGAAATATAAAGGTGGGGGAGCTTTCCACAATAATTCCGGTATATACCCATGGAATAAAACGCTGATTGAAGGGCTGGACGTCAAGGATCCGTCCGTTAGAATTTTAGACCAATCACGAATTGGCCCTATATTGCTGGGAGACAACCGTGACTTAGGGGATGGGCCGCCCGTGAAGGCTCTTTTCATTCAAAATACCAACCCTATGATGGTCGCGCCTGACCTTAATAAGGTTCATGCTGGTTTTGCTCGAAAAGACTTATTTACGTGTGTCCACGAGCAATTCCTTACTGATACTGCAAAAATGGCAGATATAGTCCTTCCGGCGACTGCTTTTCTTGAACATAGCGATCTATATCAGGGCGGGGGACACCAACATATTCAGCTCGGTTCTAAAATTATTGATGGCCCTGGACAAACCCGTGACAACCACTTTGTTGTATGTGAAATAGCCAAACGAGTGGGCGCACAACACCCTGGCTTTTCTATGACAGTGGATGAAATTATCACCGAAACACTAGAAGCATCTCAACTACCGAATTCAGAAACCTTAAGAGAAAAAAAATGGCTGGACTGTCAGCCGCAATTTGAAAGTGCACATTACTTAAATGGATTTGCACATAAAGACGGTAAATTTCACTTTCGCCCACGTTGGAAGCAATTTACACCGAAGGCGTGGACGACTGCTGGCTGCTCAAATGGTCATTCCTGGGCTGATGCAATGCCAGAGTTTCCAGATTACTGGGAAGTAATTGAGAAAACCAGTGAGAAGTATCCCTTTCGATTAGTTACCGCTCCTGCAAGAAATTTTCTTAATTCGACTTTTACCGAAACCATAACATCTCGGCAGAAAGAAAAACGACCCACGGTTCTTTTACATTCCAAAGATGCTGCTACACTTAGTATCAATGATGGTGACAAAGTTAGATTAGAGAATTCCCGTGGCAAGGTAAGTTTACATGCCAAATTATTCGATGGATTGCAGAGTGGTGTTCTGGTGGTTGAAAGTATATGGCCAAATGAAGCTTTTGAGGGTGGAATAGGTATTAATGCCCTAACAGGTGCAGACCCAATAAAACCTATAGGAGGAGCTGCGTTTCACGATAATGCCGTTAGCCTAAAACGTATTTGTCGCATAGATGGCTAGAACAAAAACATCTAACAATCGAGAACCCTATTCAAAAAAGTCGACTAGCTTGCTAACTATCCTACTCCTGATTTTTGCAGGTTTAGTTTACAGTATTTTATTTCCCTTTAACCAAATAGCCACTGAAAATAATGTTCCAGCCTTGGGCTATGTAGTTTGGCTGTCCCTCGGAGGAGGAGCACTTATGCTTTTAATCTGTGCTGCTTCCGGAAAGCTCCCAAAATTAAGCCGGCGGCACATAGTTACATATATCATTGGAGGAATTTTAAGTATTTCAGCACCGATGTCCCTACTAGCGTTGGCTGCGCCAAAACTACCATCAAGCGTTATCACTATGATCGTCGTCTTATCGCCACTATTAAGTTACCTGTTTGCTTTAACAGTTAAGCTAGATACCTTCCGGTGGCTTGGACTGTTGGGGTTTTTGTGCGGTTTGGGGGGTGTTCTTTTAATTCTCATCCCAGATGCAAGCTTGCCAGACCCTAATATGGTAACTTGGGTTATAATTACACTTCTTGCCCCAGTGTTTCTCGCACTATTCAATATATTTATCGACACCTACGCACCTCCCGACGACAGTAGTTTAAGATTAGGCACAGGGATTCTTCTTGCGGCGGGCTTAATAATGCTTCCATTCACTGCGCTTCTTGGTGATTTTCACCTTTTCCCCGGGATGAATTCAGAGGGTGATCTAGCTATTTTATACGCGACAATCATTAATGTAGTCAGGTGGTGGTTAATATTTATTTTAATAAAAATGGCTGGTGCTGTATTTGTTTCCCAGATCGCTTACGTGATAGTTCTGGGGGGCTTTGGTTGGCAAGCACTGTTTTTTGGAAGCACCGTAAGCAGTTTTATTTGGGGCGCAGCTGCGCTTTTGCTTATTGGCCTATCAGTAAACACTTATTCTAAACTTCAGCGACAGCAGATAGCAGTCAAGCAGTGAGAAAATCATCCATAACTATATGTGTTTAACCATTATTAATTATGTTTTAGATACAACCCCACCAAAATATACAAATTAGATCGCACGAACTAGTCATAAAAATTCAATATATGTTTTGCGCTCTGTTTCTGGCACAGTACGCCGGAAATTCTCGTATTCGTAGCGCTTAACCGTACTATAGTTACGGCAAAACTCTTCGCCGAATGCCTCCTTTACCCAATTAGAATTGTCGAACGCGTCGAGTGCTTTCCCCCAGTCATCAGGCAAACGTGCAACACTTTGTTCATCCAAATCCCCGCTAGCCGCAACCCCTGGTTCTGTACCCTTCTGAATACCATCAAGCCCTGCCGCCAAATAGGCAGCCAAAGCTATATGTATATGTATATCGCCTCCACAAACCCGCAACTCACACCTGGTAGCCTCAGGGGTCTCATTTAACACCCGTATTGCGGCCGTACGATTATCAATTCCCCACA
>CAYRUX010000226.1:0-5687 GCA_964427515.1 uncultured Rhizobiaceae bacterium | reverse complement strand
ACATGCAAGAAGACAAAGAGCCTGTTTTTGATGGTTTTGATTCACTTTCGCTTTGTTTGCGTGCTACATCTGGGATGGTTAAAGATCTGAAGATAAATGATAGAATAATGGCATCCGCTGCGGGGGAGGGACATTCTACCGCTACCGACTTAGCTGATTGGTTGGTGCGCGAATTAAAAATACCATTTCGTGAAGCACATCACATTACAGGTAAAATTGTACGCAGGGCGGATGAGTTATCCGTTAGCTTGGAGAAACTCCCAATGGAAGAATTTAAGCACATTGAACCTCGGTTTACTAAATCTGCCAGGGATTCTTTGCACCCGAGGGCATCAGTAAGAGCAAGATCTAGTTATGGCGGAACATCTCCTGATCAGGTCATGGCGCAAATTCAACTTGCGAGAGAACGCTTTTTATGATTCGAAAACTTAGCTTGTTATTTACAATTATTGCTGCCCTGGGCCTTGCAGTTGCACTGATGAGCTGTGGAAGAAAAGGGCCACTTGAGCTTCCACAAAGCTCTTCCACCTCTTCAAAATTTCTTGAAATCAGTTAACTTATAATTATTAGGTATTAGCGGTATGTCTTATTTTACTTATCGAAAAAAGACGAATGCCAAATCTCAGAAAGACATCGAACTTTTTGCAGAAGATGTTCCATTGATAGAGATTGCGAAACACTTTGGAACCCCGTGCTATGTATATTCTTCTACAGGTTTAAAAAGCCGATATCAAACATTCACTGAGGCAGTAGGAAATGCAATGGTATGCTACTCTGTTAAAGCGAATGATAATTTAGCCGTTTTAAAAACTCTGGCTAATGAAGGTGCAGGCGCCGACATTGTTTCAGGGGGGGAGTTAAAAAGAGCCTTGGCTGCAGGCATTTGTGCAAATAAGATTGTTTTTTCTGGTGTGGGCAAGACAGCCGGAGAACTAAATCAAGCTCTTAACGCCAGAATTAGCCAATTCAACATTGAATCAGAAGATGAATTAGAATTGCTAGCGAAAATTGCCGCAGAAAAAAATGTCCAAGCACCGATTGCTATTAGAATCAATCCAGATGTAGAAGCAAAGACACATGATAAGATTTCAACTGGGCGAGCTCAGGATAAATTTGGAATTGATATCAATCTAGCAGAAAAACTCTACGCAAAAGCATCAAAAATGAATGGTATTTCTGTCTTAGGCCTCGCTATGCATATCGGTTCCCAATTAACCTCTCTTCTACCTTTTGAATTAGCATTTGCAGTTTTAACAGATCTATGCTTGCGACTGAGAAGTCAAGGTAACAAGGTATTTCGCGTAGATCTTGGAGGTGGTGTGGGAATTTCGTATGAGGAAGGCGAAGAATTAAATCTACAAAACTAGGGCTAGCTGGTGAAAAATCTTAAAAAAACTATGGACGTTGATATAATTTTAGAACCTGGTCGTTGGATGGCTGGGCCAACTGGCTTATTAGTGAGTGAAGTAATTAGAATCAAACGTAGTGGTGAAATAACCTTCGTAATTTTAGACATGGCAATGAATGATTTACTACGACCTGCTTTATATGGTGCTTGGCACGAAGTACAGCCTGTGGTTCCTAATGCAAACGAAAACATGTTAGCCGAAATAGTTGGCCCGGTATGCGAAAGTGGTGACGTAATTGCTTCAAAACGTTCAATTCCAAAATTAGTATCGGGTGATTTGGTTGCTGTAAGAGACGTTGGTGCTTACGGCGCTGTTATGTCATCCAATTATAATACCAGAGTACCGGCGACTGAAGTAATGGTATCCGGAAAACGAATGTGTCAGATTAGAAAACGGCAAAACTATGAAGATATCCTAAATAAAGATATTGTGCCAGACTGGTTGGAAATACCCTAAGAAGAAATTGTTGATTTAATTAACAATATTGTCAAAAGACACCAATTTTTATGACTTTTGAGAATAATCCTAGTTTTAACCATAGAATCACACTCGTTACTTCAATTTTTTATGAAACCTAGAGGTTTATTGGTGCGAAACAATCATTGTGGCTTAAAAAAATGACCCGACTTGTAATGATACGGCATGCCACCACAATATGGAATGAACATCGCCGTTTACAAGGTCGCTCCGATATAGCGTTAAGTGCAAAAGGTCATAGTGAACTTAAATATTGGCGATTGCCGAAAACATATGAAAATGGAAGATGGATCTCTAGTCCGTTACTTAGAGCAGTACAGACTGCTCGAACACTTGGCGCCGTAGAATTACAGTGCGAGCCACGTTTAGTAGAAATGAATTGGGGAGACTGGGAGGGTTGTACGATTGACGAATTGCAGCTTAATGATCCCGAGCATATGACCGAAGTGGAGTCGCGTGGCTTAGATTTTTCTGCTCCTAATGGAGAAAGTCCCAGACAGGTTCAGCAACGACTTGCTCCCTGGCTTATAAGAATTGCTAACCAGCGAGACCCTGTTAATGCTGTATGTCACAAAGGGGTCATTAGAGCGCTTTATGCATGGGCTATAAACTGGAATTTATTGGGAAAGTCACCAGTTAAACTTGATTGGAGCAGTGCACAGATTTTTAAATTGGATGACCATGGCATACCTAGCCTTGCGAAGAGTAATGTGAAATTGTTAAATTCATGATAAATAAAAAAAAACAGATGCATTATCCCCGACGTGCTATTGCAGTAGAATATATATACGCGATTGTGGGACTATTATTTTCATTATTCCCTATTATTTTAACATCTGCTCTACCAGTAGTGTATGGCATTTTATCTTTTCTAGCTCTTTTGTTTTTTCTCTTCGGTCTACGGACTATAGTGCGTCAAAATACGTTTTTTGAGATTTCAGAAGATAAAATATCTGTGGGTGGATTGTTACATTATTCAATGGCATGGTCTGATGTACAAGAATTAAAACTCAAATATTTTTCAACAAAACGTGATAGAACAGAAGGTTGGATGCAACTAAAGTTATGTGCACACAATCGTACCATACGGGTTGACTCAACCCTAAATGGCTTCTCTACATTGGTTTCCGAAGCGGTACAAAAAACATTTTTTAATGGGTTGGAATTAGCACCAGGAACCGTCCAAAACCTTAAAGCACTTGGAGTTAATAAATTTAATAAATGACGAACATTCATAATAGCTGTGCAAGATTTAATCTAAGTTAAGAAGAAAAATGTTAATTCCTGTGAAGGGGAATGCACTATTAGAATCAAAAAAGGGCGTTTTGATTTTTTTAAAGCTGGCTCGCGGTATACATGAAATCAATATGAGCAGGTGTACCAGATTGAATTAGCTAGTCAAAATATAACCTCCTTCCTGCGTAATGAGAAATTGTGGTTTGGATGGGTTGGGCTCAACCTTTTGTCTAAGTCTGTATATATGGGTCTCCAGAGTATGGGTGCTAATTCCAGAATTATAGCCCCATACTTTATTTAACAGAACCTCTCGCTCCACTAACTTTTCCTCGGCAGCAAGCATATATTGAAGTATTGAAACCTCTTTTTCAGTCAGCCTAATCAGTTTTCCGCTTTCTGATTCTAAAAGTGTTTTTTCAGCTGGATAAAATGCAAACTTGCCGACAGTCATTGTTGGAGTACAAATCCTCTCATGTTTTTGAAGCTGTATCATGATGAGTCTTAATAGACTGCTAAAACGAAATGGCTTTGTTAGATAAGTTTCAATTCCTAAGTTTTCCAACTTTGAATTCTTTATTGGGTTTTTTGTATTTCCCAGAAGAATTATGGAACAGTTCACATTATTAGTTTTCACAAATTTACATATATCCAGACAATCAGAATTTGGTAAGTTTATCGCTATAATTAGCACAGCAATATCTTTTTCCTTTAAATATTCAAAAGCCTCCTTTGCATTGGAAGCATCGTTTACATATAGGTTTTGTATAGGACACAACTGTTCAACCAGTGATTCACGCAAGGCTTTATCACTTTCAACAATAACCACATTTTTTAAAGCTTCCACAATAGTGCTCCTGAATTTGGAACTTAAGAATACCCAAGCAAAAAATAACATAGTCAAGAAAGTTTAAAATGGCTCTTATTACTCACCATTGATTTGAAAAAACTGATTATGAGCCTTTAGAATGATACCTTCACATCTTTTTATTAATTTTATTTTGTTTTCGATTGCCAAAGATTGCACTGCCGACACGAATGTGAGTAGCACCGAACTCAATTGCGGTCATATAGTCAGCGCTCATTCCCATGCTCAATTTTTTTAACGAGTGGCGTTCTGCAAATTTTTTTAATAGCGCGAAATGTGGTGCTGGATCATCGTTGTATGGAGGCAGACACATTAACCCCTCCAAAGGAATGTCATATTTTTCTAGGGATATTTCGATTAATGAATCCAGATCCTCGGGCAGCACCCCTGCTTTCTGATATTCCTCGCCAGTATTGACTTGAATGAAACATTGTGGTCGCCGTTCACAACATTTTATTTCTTGAGAAACTGCTTTAACTAGCTTTTCGCGATCAAGCGAGTGAATAGTATCGGCAATATTGACCGCATCTCGAACTTTGTTAGTTTGAAGTGAACCTATAATATGCAACTTACTGGCCGAGAAATTTTTCTTTAATGGAACCCATTTTTCAATTGCTTCTTGTATACGGTTTTCCCCAAAATCTATATGATTCATTTCTAGTAGGGGTTTTATAATTTCTATTGGCCACGTTTTGGATACTGCTATTATTGTAATTTCATTTGGATCGCGGCCAGCCGCCTTAGCAGCTTTTGAAACATTCGAACACACTTGTAGATAATTATTTTTTATATTTGATTCAAATTCGGACGTTATACAGTTCTCAATCATATTAACCTACCAGAAGTCTGCGTTAAATGTTATAAGTTCCAGGATGAGGCTATCAGAGGTCGGGAAACGGCTCAATTCACAGAATACTAATAACCAGCGACTTCCACCGCTTTTTATGGTTACGGATTCGATAAAGATGTCGAATCCACTAAAGGCAGCTGAAAAATTACCCCGTGGCAGTGGAATTATAATGAGAGACTATGAGTTAGAAGAACGGGAAACGCTTGCACTAAAATTAATATCTTTGGCTCGTCGGTCTCAATTAAAATTATTAATTGCTGGGGATCCAGAACTAGCCATAAAAATTGGTGCTTCAGGCATCCACCTATCAGAGATTAGAGCTACCGAGGCTCGGAGGTGGCGACACAGAAAACGCTGGTTGATAACTGTTGCCGCACATTCCCGAACTGGGCTGCGTTGTGCATCAACTTGCGGTGCAGATGCAGCACTATTGTCACCTGTATTCAAAACTACGACCCATCCAAACATCAGGCCACTAGGTGTGCACAAATTCAACTTGCTTTCTATAGGAGTGGCAATACCAATTTACGCTTTGGGAGGTATCAATACAAAAAATGCGACGAAATTGTTGCATACCCCAGCCGCTGGAATTGCTGGTATCGGAGTTTTCTCTACTTAACTTTTTTTAAACCAAAATTTTCTTCAATATAATCCATTAATTTTTTAACGCTTTTTTTCTCAGAATTATCGCTCGTATCAATAACAAGTTGTGGAACATCTGGTGCTTCATATGGGGCGGATATACCAGTAAAATCTGGGATGTCCCCAGATCGAGCCTTGCGATATAATCCTTTTGGATCCCGTTTTTCACAAATATTTAATGGTGCCCTTACATAAACCTCATGAAAAC
>CAYRUX010000225.1:0-16545 GCA_964427515.1 uncultured Rhizobiaceae bacterium | reverse complement strand
ATATAAGAGAAACAATACCTTTTGCAAGAACTATGACTAGGCTTAATCCTTAATGAAATTAGAAGATAAAATATCAAATTGGCTTAAAAGATATTTATTAAAAAATAATTTAGAAACATTTGTTGTAGGTATATCAGGTGGCATAGATTCTGCTTTGGTAGCAGCTTCCAGTGTACGTTCTATGAGTAGAGTGAAAACATTTACCGTTGGGTTCGCGGATACTGCTAAATACTATGAAGAGCGTCCACAGGCAGCATTAGTGGCAAAATATTTGGATACAGATCATGAGGAATTAGAGATCTCTTCTGGCGATGTTAGGAATGCGTTGGATGGTGTGTTTTGTGGTCTTGATGAGCCATTCGCCGATTCTTCCGCGATTCCTACATTCATGCTTTCTAGAGAAATAAGTGGTCGTGTAAAAGTAGCGCTTACCGGAGATGGATCCGATGAAATTTTTGGCGGTTATAGAAAATATCAAGGTGAGTTATTGGCTAAGCGTTATCAAACAATGCCTCTTATTTTGCGGGAGAAGGTTATTGAACCGATAGTAAGTATATTACCCGAGAGTAAATCTAGTTATTTGTTAGAACATATTCGTCGTTTGCGGAGATTTATTACGCATGCTAGCAAAGATGAGATTGGCAGACAGGTTGGCTGGATGAAATTACTAGGTGATAATGAAATTACCGAATTATTTTTGAATGCTGGACATGCGCCTGATTTAGAAAAATTGGTGAGAGATTTACGATCAAAATGTGTTTCTAAAGATACTTTAAATGCAATGTTATATGCAGATACGAGATTAGGTCTACCGGGCGATATGCTAGTTAAGACAGATAGAATGAGCATGGCAAATGGATTGGAAGTGCGATCGCCATTTCTCGATTATCGAGTGGTGGAATGTGCTGAAGCAATGCCGAGTCAGTTCAAAATAACTTTGGGTAAGGGTAAGCGGATTCTTCGTCATGCCTTCGCTGATCGCTTGCCAGAACAAGTTTTTTCACTTCCAAAAAAGGGTTTTGAGATTCCTATAGCTGACTGGCTGGTGGGGCCACTTAAAGATTTGACAGAACGTAGTATAGATCCTGAAAGATTAAGGAGACAGGGTATATTCCGACCTGAAGTCCCAAAAACCTGGTATGAAAGTCTAAAAAAGGGAAGACGTGATACTTCGGAAAGGTTATGGGCATTAATTGCATTTCAAGCATGGATAGAAAATTTTCGACCAAATATGGCTGGCTGTTAATATGAAAATATGCCAGCTATGTGCGGTTGATTTTACTCTTTATCATTTCCTTTTACCGTTAATAAAGGCACAACAGGATGCGGGTCATGAGGTGGTAGGCGTTTGTTCCGATGGGCCCTGGATGGGCAGTTCTACCCTATCAGATATACGCACAGTTTCAGTTCCTATATCAAGGAACTTAAACCCAATTTCTCACATTATGAGCTACAGTCGTTTATTAAGATTATTTCGTCGTGAGAATTTTGATATAATTCACGTTCATACCCCTATAGCAGCATTCCTAGGCCGACTCGCAGCAAAACGAGCAGGTGTAAAATATATAATTTATACAGCTCATGGGTTTTACTTTCACGAACAAATGCCCTATTGGAAGCAAAAACTAATTATAATGTTAGAGTGGTGGGTAGGCCGTTATACGGATGTCCTCTTTACGCAAGCACAAGAGGATGCTGAGGCTGCTCGTAACCTTGGGTTGTGTCGGGGAGGTGTAATACAGGCGATCGGTAATGGTGTTGATTCACAATCTTTCCATCCCTCAAATGACGGAGGTGCTTTGCGTAGAATACTTCGCGCAAAATTTGATACACCGGAAAATGCGATAGTGATTATGATTACTGGTCGGATGGTATCGGAAAAAGGATATCCTGAATTGTTTGATGCTATGAAAGGTCAGGCAGCTATACTTTGGGCGGTAGGTGAACGCCTGCCAAGTGATCATAATAAGGCTGTGAAGAAAGTAGACATACCAGATAATGTAAGACTTCTTGGGTATCGTACGGATATAGCAGACTTATTGCGATCTGCAGATATCTTTGTATTACCATCCCATAGAGAAGGTATGCCACGCTCTATAATAGAAGCAATGATGGTTGGTCTCCCGGTTATAGCAACTGATATCAGGGGTTCGCGGGAAGAAGTTGTAGCAGGAGAAACAGGAATTCTTGTACCTGTTGGCGACGTAACTGCATTACGGGAAGCCATTACAAGATTAATCGCGGACAGAGCATTAGCTGATAAGATGGGTAAAGCAGGCCACCTGAGAGCCAGTAAGATCTATGACGAGAGTTTGGTGATTGAATTACAAATGAAACAGATATCGCTACTAAAAAAGTAAGTATTTTTGGATACCTAATTTTTCGAAATTCTACGCAATGCCCATTTTATAGTGGTTATTTTGGCTTCCACTGGGCCTGTTATTATTACTTGTTCGCTTCGCCTTAGGGTCGCCCCATCGCCAATATAGATACTCTCGTTAAGACCAATTGTTCCACCACTTGATCTCATTTGCCAGCCATTACCGCTTGGTTGTCTGAGCAGAATAGAAGCACCATCTTGTGCCATCATCGCTTGCGTATCGGGATGAAGGTGAAAACGAATTGCGAAAGAACGCCCTCCTTGGTTTTTTGCATCAACTCTGGTTAAGACGTCTTCTCCACGTACATTAGTTCCATCATTAGAAACATATAGTCGTCGATTGTGCATTAGACCGAAAGGTTCACAATATCCATCATGATTTGCTTCTAACCAAGAGGCTCCATCTTGATCATCACGTCGGCTGGGAACATTTTTAGGGCCTACACCGATACTGCCATCATCAAATAATTCACAGGAATTGGTATCATTAACTGTAAGAGTTGAGTGTGCTGCAGTTGCGCGTAGTGCTTTACTCCATTCTTCGTCTTTTCCACGCCAACAACCACAATTTACTATTAACCGCTCCTTGCCGGTACTAAGTTCAAAGCTAAGTAGCCCCGCGTGTCCTCTTCGACTTTGTTTAGCCGGAGCACCATGGTCTGTGATCAAGATAGTCCGGCCAGCCTGAATGCGTCGAAAGCCGACATCTGACACATTTTCAGGTGCACGCCCCTTTGCATTACTTTGTGTTAAAACAAGATCAACTAGCCAGGGTTCTTCTTCAATGGAACTATTGAAAAGAGCAAGCGAACCATCACCGTGGCGGTAGGTTCTGAGCACTGATGCCATCATGCTAATAGCATTATTAAGTAAATCAAGGGGTGGTTGATCAGCTATAATCAAAGATTTCTGTATATCAATTAGCTGACGCATTACTGTGAGGTGAGTTGATGGGCTACGTTCATAATATCCACCATCCGGTAAAACTTGCTTTGTTAAAGCACTATTTAGAAGTTTAATGGCTTGCAGATATCGCTTTTCCCCGTCTGGCAAACTGAGGCCAGCGTATAGCATGCCTTTATAAGCGTATAAACGTTCTAAACCTTCATCACTTGTACGTGCAATTCGGGAGAGATGTCTGGCCTGTAGAGCCAAGCTGTAAAAAAAATGCTTTAAAAAAGATGTATCAGAGTCCTTGAGTAAAAATTCTGAGTTAGACAACCATGCAGAAATACGACGACCGATAAGATCCGCTCTCCATGGTTTAGGGTCTATATTAGTATGACTTTCAATCCAATCTATTATGAGGTTACGTGCACGTACACGTGCTGTTTGATTAGCAATAACTTTCAAATCTCTGAGCCACTCAAAACTGTGAAGTTCATTGTACCAGAATTCTCCGGCGTCAAAATGTTTCCAAGGAGCGTTGATAGGTGAACTTCTAGAATTTGTATTTGTAGGTATGATTATCTCTTGGCCGCCAAAGTTGTATGTATTGCTAAGCAACACGTCACCACGAGAGGTATCTCCTGGCAACATATCAGTTGGTTGCAGGAGAATCCTATCTGGGGTTCGCCCATTTAAAGAAAGCCGATAGGCCGGAGTAGAATAACTAAATCCCCTTAGAGTTTCCACCACACTACTTAGTGCGGAACCACCGGTCGAATTGTTTCGACGGCCACGGGTCAAAATAATTAATCCTTTTGAGCGTTAACGGAGTTGACTGTTTGAGTTTTACTTTGTGAATTTTCGAATGCTGACCGAAGGGACAATATGTTTTCTTTATAAGACCCACCCGCAAATGTTGCAGATCCAGCAACTAATACATCGGCGCCTGCTTCGATAACTTCTGCTGCATTGTTTTGATTTATACCACCATCTACCTGTAAATCGATATGCTTATCTAATTCATCTATGCAACCACGTAACTCCTTTATCTTTTCTATTTGGCTACTTATGAATTGTTGACCTCCGAAACCTGGATTTACCGTCATAATCAATACTAGATCAAGTTCATTAAGAAGTGGTTTTACTGAGTGTAAGGACGTTCCTGGATTTATGGCAACCCCTACATTTTTTCCTAAGGATTTTATATATTGTACGGTTCGGTGCAGATGATGCACCGCTTCAGCATGCACCGTAATAATGTCGCTACCTGCGTCAGCAAAACTCTCAATATATGGGTCGACTGGAGATATCATCAAATGAACATCGAATGGTAAGTTACTGTGTGACCGTAAAGCACGCACTACTTCAGGACCAATAGTAAGGTTAGGAACGAAATGTCCATCCATTATGTCTATATGAATCCAGTCTGCACCAGCGTTATCGACTGCTCTGATTTCCTCACCTAGACAGGAAAAGTCAGCTGATAATATAGATGGTGCAATACGTATAGGCTTTTGCTGCATAGGCTATTTAGTATCAAGTTAAAGGTTGCGCCGCAAGCGCACTGAGTAAAAACCGTCCAGCCCACCGAGAGATTTTAGTTGGCAGGGTAAGGTAAGCAAGTCTCCGATTGGGGTTATAAATTCGCTGAAGCCTTCGATTTCATTGTTTTTGACCTTCACTCGTTTAGTATTCTTACATTGGCGAAGAAAAGTATCTATTAATAGAGGGCCTTCTTCCGGTTCAAGAGAACATACAGTATAAACTAATAAGGCGCCTGGTTTTATCATTTCTACCGCTGCTTTAAGCAGTTTGAGTTGTTTGTTGCACAATTCATGGATATCCGATGGCTTTCTTCGCCACATGATATCAGGATGGCGTCGCATAGTGCCTGTAGTACTACAAGGCGCGTCAAGAAGAAGGCCGTCTGCAAGTGAATCGGGTCGCCAGGTTTCGGCGTTGGCTTCAATAATATTAGCGTTAAATTTTAATCGTTGAAGGTTATTTTTTAACATTGTTAATCGTATAGGTGACCGATCTAAAGCGTAAACACGGGCGCCAGACATTGCGAGTTGGGCAGTTTTTCCTCCCGGGGCAGCCCCTATTTCTATAATATTTTTATCATAAACATTGCCTAAAAGTTTTACTGGCAGACTAGCAGCGAAATCCTGAACCCACCAGGCACCCTCGTTATAACCTTCCATCTCATGGATAGGGCCATCATGCTCTAGTCGCAACGTATTATTTGATAATACCCTACCACCAAGTCTTGTTGCCCATAGTTTTATATCAGCTTTAACTGTAAGATCCAGAGGTGGATCGACCAACTGAGCCTGAATAATTGACCTACAGGTTTTTTCACCATAGAAATTATTCCAACTTTTCCATATCCAACTTGACGTGTTGAGAAACTCTGAATCTTGATTTAGCAAGAATTTTTCACGTTGTTCCAGCATTCGTCTCAGTACAGCGTTTACTAGACCTTTGTGAGCATGAAAGCGTGAATACTTTGTTTGATTCACCGCAGTGTTTACGATTGCATAAGAAGGTATGTCTATAAATAAAATTTGTGCTGCACCCAATCTCAAAATATTCGTTATATGTTGATATCGTTTCGCTAAGGGCTTATCCAATAATGTAGAAATTGCTGTATCTATCTGTCCTAAACGCCTTAAGGTGGTTAGGAGTAGGAGGAGCGAGAATGCTCGATCACGATAATCCATATGAAGGAAAGCGGGCTGCGCGTGCAGGGCATCAGTTGGTGTAAATTGCTTTTGTAAAACAAGGTGAAGCGATTTAAGCGCGATATCACGGCTGTTTAGTTTTGGATTATTGGTAATGGGTTTCTTACAATTTTTCATAATGCCTGGTATATTGTCGCAAATGCTTTATTTACATTATAGCTACTTTTTTTTATTTAGTTTATGAGTTATTAATCTAGGAATTGATAATGTCTAAGTTTTCCTTAATTGACAAAAATTTGGTGGCTGAAAAACCGTCAATTGAAGGTGGTGTTTCAAAATCCAAAAGACAGAATTTAATAAATGGTGATAGTTCTTTTGTTTTAAAGGAAACGAATGCGTCCTCCTCAAGGGAAGTTGGCGGTTCTGACGGTCTTGATCCAACTCGTTATGGAGATTGGGAGATTAAAGGACGCTGTATTGATTTTTAATAGGTTCTAATTGTAAGAACTTTAAGATACGCTGCGTGTTATAAAAAAAATAGCTTTCTAAGTTCTTCAAAGCCGGTAATCTGCCGTAAAATTGCCGTAATATGATGTATATTAGAGTTGGAAAGTATTTTTTTGTGGGAGTAGACGTATGACGGGCACCATTGCAGTAGTAGATGATGAAAGAAACGTCCTTACCTCTGTTCAGCATGCACTTGAACTAGCAGAATTTAACGTGAGAGTTTATACGGATCCCTTCGCCGGTTTACAGGATATAATTAAAAACCCTCCTGATTTAGCCATCCTTGATATTAAGATGCCCCGTATGGACGGTCTTGAATTATTGCATCGTCTTCGTCGTAAGACTGACCTACCCGTTATATTTTTAACGTCGAAGGGTCAGGAGGAGGATGAACTAGAAGGTTTGCGACATGGGGCTGACGATTATATTTCGAAACCATACTCTCTTAAGCTTTTAGTTGGAAGAGTTCATGCAATTATGCGCAGAAATTCAAATTTTCAGCCAATTGGGGAGTTGAAAAAAATTAGGGAAATAAAATTGGAGCCTGCGTTAGAACGAGGATCATTGGTAATGGATACGGTGAGTCATTCGTGCATGTGGAATGGGGCCAATGTTGTCCTGACGGTTACAGAGTTTTTACTTTTGAAAGTATTGGCTAAAATGCCGGGTCATGTAAAAACACGTGATCAGTTAATGGATGCAGCTTATGATGAGGCTACTTGTGTTGATGACAGAACCATAGATAGTCATATCAAACGTATTCGAAAGAAATTTAAGGCAATCGATTCAGAATTTGATCAAATTGATACCCTCTACGGGGTTGGTTATAGGTTTAAAAAAGACTAGAAATCTGGAAGACTGTAGTTAGGCAGTTGCATGGTACGTATTCGATTACCAGTAGCTTCACTCAGAGTTCGAATCCTTACTATAAATATTATTGCAATTGCGATTGTGGTAGCGGGTTTCTTCTATCTTGATCGGTATGAAAATAGGTTGTTTGAGACTAAGATTGAAAATGTGGAAAGGGAGGGTGCTCTCATAGCATCAGCGCTTAGCGATAGCATAGTTGAACTTTACGCAGCGGATTATACTCCACGAATACTTTATCAGGCCAAAACTAATCAACCAACGAACCTAAATTATGATTGGCTCGACCCTACGAAGGCGAAACGTATTTTACGCCGACCAAGTATGCCTCCAGGAATCCGAGTGCGTTTATTTGATACATTCGGAAACTTGATTGTAGATATTGATACTCTGAAATTTTCCTATGAAACTTTCTCTGATACGGGTTATTCGGATTCAGTGCCAATTTCAATACAGCAAGAGAAGTTGATCCCAATTGAAGAGGATAGAAATATTCTGAAAACAACAGTTATGGCGGTTTATGAGTGGATTTCAAATAATTTTCCAACCCATTCTCAGGTACCAATTCTCGTCGAACCGAGGGAGGCAAGTATCAGTGATTTCCCATGGGCTAAGGACGCATATAAGGGAAAAGTAAAAAGGGGGGTTATTCGAAAAACTGAGCAAGATAGGCTAGTTGCGGTGGTTGCGTTGCCGGTTCGGAAGGTTCGTAGAGTGCACGGTGTAGCTTTAATTTCGAGCGATGCTGAGTATATTATGAGAAATGTAAGAGATGAGCGTTTTGGAATGTTGCTTATATCTGCAGTTGGTCTGGGGGTCACAATTTTATTGAGTCTTTATTTAGCAATCTCAATTTCACATCCTGTACGCCGACTTGCTGAGGCTGCCGAGCGAGTTCGCGCAGGACATGGACGAAAAGTAACTATTCCTCAGTTTAAGAATAGGCGTGATGAAATTGGTGGGCTATCTAGGGCGCTGAGGGACATGACGACAGCATTATGGGATCGGCAAGATAGCATCGAAAGATTTATCCAGGACGTAGTCCATGAGATAAAGAATCCTTTGACTTCTTTGCGCACAACAGCAGAAACGGCTCGGATAGAGCCAGACCCAGTAAAGCGCAATATGTTATTGGGTATGGTTGCTAAGGATGTGACACGTTTAAACCGTCTTCTAAATGATTTGACGGAAGCTTCGAGAATCGATGCAGAAATGTCTAGAGCGGAGTTTTCTAAAATCAGTATTAATAAATTAATTGAACAATTTGTGGATATGCAGCGTCCTTCAATTGAAGCTCACGGCATGACACTAGTCCTTAATATTACGAAGTTGAACGAACCGCACGTTTTAGCAGATATAGATAAGTTAGTTCAGGTTTTTCAAAATTTATTGAGTAATGCAGTGTCATTTAGCCCGCCAGAAGGAAGTATACACATAAGTATTTCTGCTTCCGTTGCAAATGTATACATAAAATTTGAAGATCAAGGTATTGGTATTCCTGAAGATTTGCAGGACGCAGTTTTTAAAAGATTTTATAAATTTCGCCCGGAAGATGAGAATAGTAATTCCCACTCTGGTCTCGGTTTAAGTATTTCTAAGCAAATAATAGAAGGGCATGGAGGAGTTATTGCTTGTAGCAATGTTCAAAGGGGTGGTGGTGAGAATATTATTGGAGCATGTTTTTCTATCATCTTACCCCTTGTAAATGATGAAGATCGGTAGTTGTTTGGAAAAACTCAATATATTGTTGAAGGTAGTAAACTGATTTATTGGCGTCTCTGACATATGGTCACGCTGAGATAGTAATTTGGTGAAAGTACTAATGGATCCCTTTCTGAATAGTTCTATGGTATAATTTTTTTTGTGTTTTTCAGTTAGCCGCGGGTTCTTTTTTGCTAACTTTTTTCAAAACTGGGTTTGAAGTATTATGAATCTTTATCGTACGAACGGACTTGGTTTGGGGCGGTCTAATCAAATCAATGTTCAATAAGCCATCTGCTAAAGAGGCGCATTTCACTTCTAGATTCTCGGCAAGTAGGAAAGTACGATGAAAACGGCGGGAAGCAATGCCTCGATATAAATAGACCGTGTTAGAGTTTTTTACTTGATGGCCATGTATGTGAAGCTGGTTCATTTCTAAGGTAACAGAAAGGTCTTCATCATTAAAACCGGCTACGGCAACTACAATTCTTAGCTTATCACTACCACTTTGAATGATATCATACGGTGGATATCCATCCCCAGAGATTTTTGACGCTTGATCAAGGATCTGTTCGAGATGATCAAAACCAAGGAGTAGTGGACTATTAAAATTTGATAACCGCGTCATTGCAGGCGCTCCTAATTCTGAATAAACTTTGTGCATCACTAGAAGATATAAATCTCTTTTATACCATCAAATTGCCTAAATATTAGTGTCAAAGAATGAAATTACGACTTAATTATAAAGGGGACTCTACAGTTTAATATATAAGATTTTTGGTACGTAGGGTCTGCTATCCAAAAAATGTTATATCCTTTGTTCTTATTTAAGTTCTATGCAGGTGAGGCAAATCAATATGGTTCGTCGTACGTTTACTTCCTTTTTGGCAGTTGGTGCAGCTTTATTATTTATGTTGTTTTCACCATTCGATGTGAAGGGTAACACTGGATCATATGTAGATTCATTAGGTATATTATATGCATCAAAATTTTCAGAAGAATTATGGCAAAAATCCGAACCTAAAACTGAAATCTATAATTTATTAGTGCGTCAGATTCAATTGCGGCTTGCTGAACTTGGTTTTTATAGGGGTCTCATTGGCGGTGTAATGTCCACTGAAACTTCAGAAGCTATAAGAAATTTTGAGCGCTATGCAAATATACCCATAAATGGAAAGGCTACGACTAAGTTGCTTGACCACCTTGCTGCAGCTACCAGTGATGCAAGCAAACTTTTGATTCGATTAGATAAAGCGCAGACAAAGCAAATCCGGAAAGCGCGACTGGCTTTGGAGAAAGCTTTTGGCTCCAATTGGGTTGAGAAAACTAAAGCTCTAGTAGTGGAGATCCAGCCAGACCATCAAAAGTTACAGTCAGATGCAAGACGATGCTACATTGTGTTGGTACCAGCGTGTTTAATTGTAGAGGCTGAAAAAGCGGCACAGCTAGTTAAGAGAGATAGCTTAAGAGATTGGGCTCTTAGCGATGTTATTCAAGCAAAGGCTAGTCTTGGTGATGTTGATGAGGCACTTTCTGTAGTAAAAATTCTCAGCGACCCCCGATCCATGATTGCAGCTTTGGGTAGTATTGCGGTTTCTTTATCTGATGTAGGCAAGGTTGAGGATGCGTTAAGTGCAGCCCAATTAGTTCCTGACGAAATTCTTCGAGATAAAGTATTTCGTGCCGTGGTTGAAGGTTATATTTCAGTAGGTCGATTAGATTTAGCGCGGGAGACTGTTTCTATGATAGAGGCTCCTCACGTGCGATTACCTGCGCTTGTTGCAACTGGTTATAGTTATCTCACATATAATAATATTAAGGCCGCAAATGAATTAGTTTTTGAAGCCGAGGAGATGGCAAAAAACATAGGATCAAAGCTTTTTTTTGAATGGGCGTTGAGTGAGATCGCGGGTCTCCTCGCGGCTATCGGTAATAATTCTAGAGCTGATCATACTATAGATCGCATCAGCTTGCCTAAAAATAAGGTAAAGGCTCTTTGTGATATGGTGGCAGCGTATATTGAATCTGATAAATTACCGCTTGCCTATCAAAACTTTAAGGCTGCCCGATTTGCGTTCTCTAATATTCCTAATCTACTGGATCAACAACAGGCAAGGGCATGTATAGCATCTTCCAGCGCGAAGTTGGGAAATTTTGACGAGGCAGTTAAAGAGGCAAATAAGATTGAGTTAGGTTTTACCCGCTCTTTTGTTTTAAGTCGGATAGCGATTGAACTGTCTTCTTCGGGTAAATTAAAGGAAGCAGAGTACCTTATAAAAAACATTTCGGACAAAAAGCTTCGTATTCGTGCACTCATTTCAATCCGTGATGACACTTTCGGCTTTGGTTATGGTAGGGAGGCATCTCGTCTTGGAACAATGGCAATAAATTATGCGCGTAACATGCCTAATTCACTAGACAAAGTATTTGTTTTAGCTGATATAGCAAAGTCAGAATCTGCGGGTGGTAACCCTAAAAATAGCCATTTAGTTATTCGAGAGGCAACAAACATAGCAGTAAATATTAAAGATCCATGGGCCCGAGCAAGGGCTCTTAGTAGAGTTTCAAGTGTATTGATTGCCATTGGTAATATTTAAATTATGTAATTTATAGTTAGTAATGATTACGAAGATTAATTTTACATTTGATTAATTAGATGAGATGAAGCACATCCAGCTATAGCGTTGGGCATTAAATAAGGAAGGACTAGGAAATGAAGATCAAAGACCAAGCAGCATATATTACCGGAGGTGCTTCTGGATTGGGTGAAGCCACCGCACGAGCATTTGCAGAAGCAGGCGCAAAGGTTGGAGTGTTGGATATGAATGAAGACTTAGCAAAAGAGGTAGCAATTAAGTTGGGTGGAGCAGCTGCATTTTGTGATGTTTCGGATGCAGAGAGTCATGAAAAGGCAATGTCATCACTACGCAAAGCCATAGGTCCAGCACGTATCTTAGTGTCCTGTGCGGGTATTGCTAGTGGAGCAAAGTTGGTAAGTAAGGATGGTTCTGCTACATCTTTGGATAGACTAACTTCAGCTATTAAGATCAATCTAGTAGGTACTATTAATTCTCTTAGGCTGGCTGCGGCTGATATGGCAACACTTGATCCAATGGAAGATGGGGAAAGAGGTGTTATTATTACCACTACTTCAATTGCAGCTTTTGAGGGTCAAATTGGTCAAGGAGACTACTCAGCATCCAAGGGTGGTGTTGCTTCTACGGCTTTAACTTTTGCTAGGGAATTGGCACGCGAAGGCATCCGAGTTAATTGTATTTCTCCAGGTTTAATGGATACCCCTATGCTAGCTGGGTTGCCCGATGAAGTTCGCCAATCTCTTGTTGCATCTACAGTATACCCAAAACGACTAGGTGGTTCTGATGAATATGCTGCATTAGCTAAACACATTACAGAAAATCGTTATATTAATGGTACGGTGATTCGGCTTGATGGTGCGCTAAGAATGGCTCCCAAGTGAAATTTATTTAGTGTCTTTAGAAATATACACAGGCTAACGAATCAGCAGTGTTTAAGTGCCAGTATGACCTATGGTTGGAAGTGGTTATCTAGGCATGCTGAAGAATATAACTGGCTTCCTTAATGTGAATTGCCCCATCTTGACGAAGGTGACTAGAATATAGATGAAATTGTGATACCGTAAACTTTTGGGTTGTAAACAAGGAGTGACTGGTAAAAAAGTCGGTCATATGGCTTATTGATGGCGGTTTTCTAAATCTTGCTAAGGTCACGTGCGGTAAGAATTTTCGTTTTTCAAAATCTACAGAAAGATTAGTCAAGCTTGCAGTTATCTTTCTTTGCAAAGTTTGTAGAAGGGGGTCTGGATCCAAGCCAGCCCATAACACTTTAATTGGACCACGAGGTGGAAAATAACCGATTCCCCTTAATCTAATATCTATTGATGGTTCAGACACCTGATTTAATGCAAGTTCAATTTCCCTTTGCAAGTCAATACTTTTCTTGCCAATGAAGCAGAGTGTTAGGTGAAATTGATCAGTATTAACCCATCTAGCTCCTCTTATTCCCTGGCAGAGAATATTTAGAGAACTTGTTATGTTTGGTGGCATGTCTAGTGCAATGAAAAGCCTTTGCATTTTGTTACTTTAACTATTTTTTCTATGACTGTTGATATTAAATACGTAACATATTGAAATTTATTGTTATTGCATCTATATAAGTAGTTAGAGTACCACTAAATAATATGAGGTAATAGCCGATGGCTACTGGGTCACAGCGCCGTATTTTTAGTTCGACTTTAACGCAAGCACAAGTCGACGAAGGTCTTCGCAGTTATATGCTGCGAGTTTATAATTACATGGGGTCGGGTTTAGCTCTCACGGGCATCGTCGCATATATAGTTGCGCATACTCCTCTTTATCAGACATTGTTTGGGTCTGGTATTGGTTTTATAATTATGTTTGCCCCGCTCGGAATAGTATTTTTCATGGGTGCTAAAATTAACACTATGAAGCCAAGAACAGTGCAAACGTTGTTTTGGGTATTTTCAATTCTAATGGGGGCTTCTCTCTCCTACGTTTTTCTTACATATACGGCGACGAGTATTGTCCGCGTATTTTTTATCACGGCCGCTACTTTTGGCGCTATGAGCCTTTATGGTTATACTACGAAACGTTCATTGGCGCGCTGGGGATCATTCCTTTTTATGGGTTTGATAGGCGTGATTATAGCAATGATCGTAAATATATTTTTGCAGTCGTCACTGATGCATTTTGTCATTTCTGTTGTCGGCGTGTTGGTGTTTACCGGGCTGACAGCATACGACACCCAGCGTATCAAGCAGGCGTACATTGAAACCGACGGTCAAGGAATGATGACAAAAAAGGCCATAATGGGAGCGTTATCTCTCTATCTTAATTTCATCAACTTGTTCATGATGTTGTTGGCTCTTTTTGGGGGCAGTCGCGAGTAGTGCAAAGTGTTAAGCCAAGAGGTTAAACACCCGGCTTTTGCCGGGTGTTTTTTTGGAAAAAGATGAATGAATGATTCGCTGTGGATATGGGTTCTGTTTGCAGTTGGTTTATACTTTCTTGCTACAGCACTAGTTTTCTTTTTTCAAAGACGTTTAATGTATTTTCCAAATTTAGAAAGGCCTACGCCTGAAGTAAGTGGTGTTCCAGAAATGAAGGAAGTTTCAATACAGACTGAGGATAATTTATCATTGTTAGCGTGGTACCGGCCTCCTGTAAAAAAAGAAATGCCAACATTAATTTATTTTCCTGGAAATGCGGGTCATCTTGGAATGCGTGCATATAAAGTAAAGCCATACCTTGATTTTGGATTTGGGGTCTTACTTACTACATGGAGGGGTTTTAGCGGTAATTCGGGAAAGCCAAGTGAAGAGGGTCTTTATCGTGATGGGCGTGCTGCCCTAGATTATGTACAAAACAATAGTTTTCATCCAGCAAACTTGATATTGTATGGTGAATCATTAGGTACGGGTGTTGCCGTTCATCTCGCGTTAGAGCAACCGCCAGTTGCGTTGGTTTTAGAGGCACCTTTTAGCTCTGCATGTGATGTAGCAAAAATACGGTTACCACTTTTTCCCGTTAGATCATTAATTTTTGATAGGTTTGAATCAGATAAAAAAATTTCTAGTATTGTTGCACCAATACTGATTGTGCATGGAGCCAAAGACAAAACAATACCTATACGCCTCGCCAGAAAGCTATTCACCTTTGCAAAGCAGCCGAAAAGTATGCACGTATTTAATTCAGCCGGTCACAATGATCTATATCATCATGGTATGGACAATATTGTGTTAAAATTCATAAATGAACTGTTTTAAATTTTTTCTTCCTTCATTTCTTTTAAATAACAATACTATTTTCTCGCCTATTAATGGCGTGGATTAAGCTAAATGCGGTAACAGCTGAAGTTTTAGGATTATCTTTTAAATGTTCTCCCCGCATTTCGATTTTCATTTGGCCAAAGTCACCACTTGCCTCAATTCTACCGATGTTGATTCTTGCATGGGGATCAGCCATTAAAGTAACACAAGTTTTATCAAATCCGATACCAGCCAATGCTATGGTTGCAGCAAGGTTTGCGTTTTGTGGATATTTAAGGGCTGCTTCTCGTGCATTTCCATGAAAAATTTGAGTTGGCTGGTTTACGCTTTCTAATTTGAATTCAAAATCAGCCGGCGTTCCCTTCCACGCGATGCAGGGTTTAGTTGATGTGTAAGTAACCTTTTTTAAACCGCCAGCTTTGAGAGCACCTAAACCGTCTAAGCCGGCAGTAGCTCCTGCTGGTATATATAGTTTTGCACCACTTTTTCGTCCTGCTTGTATGAGAGCATCTCTAAATTTATCGTCGGCTAGTGCTCCAGTGGCAATTATTGTAAGATCAATCCCCGAGTGAAGTAATGTTAAACCGTACTGGTGGAATGCCTGTTGGCCAGCGCATTCGACAACTAATTCTGGTTTTTCTTTGATTACTTCTTCTATAGATGTGAAAATTCTTATTGGTTTTAATAACCTTTCTCTTACTTTAAGAGCACTTTCTGGCCGGACTAAGACGCCTAATAGTTGATGCTTAGATTTGCTATCTATAAAATTCTCAACAATTGTCTCTCCTACTGCTCCGTACCCAATAATAACAAATTGCATAGTATGAATCCGCCTTTTAGAGGACTTCCTTGGCTATAAATTGTAAAGCTTCACGTGAAGCCCCGGCGAGAAGTAAGGATGTAACTTTTCCTTCATTAGAAGCCTCTTTCCAAGCAGTTAAACGTTCTCTAATTTTAGATGCCGGGCCTACCAGGGCTATTTCGTCAACCAATTCGTCTGGCACCGCTGCTTCAGCCTCACTTTTTTTACCTGAAAGATAGAGTTTCTGAATTTGCAGAGCTTCCTGCTCGTAACCAAGGCGTTTGGCATAGTCATTGTAAAAGTTTTTCCCTGGTGCACCCATACCCCCGATGTATAGTGCTAAAAATTTCTGAACTGGTTTGCGACAAATATTTATATCATTTCCCATTGATACAGGGACAATTGGTGCAATTTCAAAATTAGTTAGGTTCTTTTTATTCTTTGCTTCCGAAAACCCGCAATCGAGATCTTCTTTGAAGATATCAAAGCGTTCCGGAGACATAAATATAGGGAACATGCCATCAGCCACTTCAGCCGCTGTACGAATGCCGGCTGGTGTTACTGCGGCAGTGAATATTTTCATGTTAGCGGTGCTATGCAAAATACTTTTCAGAGGTTTTCCTAGACCTGATGCTTTGGGTCCGGTATACGGCATTTGATAGTGATATCCATCATGAACAACGGGGGATTCACGCTTTATTATCTGCCGTATGATAGAGATGTATTCACGAGTTCTTGTGAGTGGGCGGCCATACGGTACTCCATGCCATCCTTCGATAACCTGTGGTCCCGAAGGGCCTATGCCAAGGATAAAGCGATTTCCGGATAGGGCTTGAAGAGTAAGTGCAGTCATGGCCGCACAAGCCGGTGTACGTGCGGGCATTTGGAT
>CAYRUX010000224.1:0-3883 GCA_964427515.1 uncultured Rhizobiaceae bacterium | reverse complement strand
GAGGTAGCACCATCGACTATTATTGCAATATGATCTGTGGCAAGGGCTAATTCATACCCACCACCGGCACACGAGCCATAGATTGCGCAAAAATATATCTGACCAGAATTTCGGCTTGCATCCTCGATTGCAAGGCGGGTTTCGTTCGTAAATTTGCAGAAATTCACTTTGCTGCTATGAGAAGCTGTGCTTAACATTCCAATGTTGGCGCCTGCACAAAATACGTTTTGTTTGGCAGATGTTAAAATGACGCAATGTACTGAGGGGTGCTCAAACCTTAAACGTTGGATGGCATCATTTAACTCAATATCTACAGAGAGATCATAAGAGTTAAGTTTTAAACGATATCCTCTAGAACTGCTTTCTTCTTCATCAACATCAAGCACCAATGTAGCAATGGATCCCGAAAACGAAATATTCCAATGCTTGTAATCATGGGGGGCTGTACGAAAATCGATATTTATCATATTCAGACCCATATTTACTTATGACCAAACTGGTGTGCGTTTTTCTTTGTATGCTGACATAGCTTCCTTAAAGTCAGCTGACGAAGTAGCGTCCGCTTGTAGACTCTTATATAGGGTAAAATAGTTGTCAAAATCTAAGTCAAAGCAGTGAGCAAGCATTTGTTTAGACAACCTGCACCCATGAGAGTTCAAACTCGCTAATTTATCCACAATTACTTCAAATTCCTTTTTAGTATTATTTGGCGATACAAGGTAATCAACGAGGCCAATTTTTTCACCTTCTTCGCCGTCAACCATTTCTCCGCTTATAATTAGCCGTTTAGCTCTTCCAACGCCAATATACCTTGCTAGTCTCAGGGTACCAAGGCCTGGTATCAAACCTTCTTTTATGGCAGGCAATCCGAGTTTGGCACACGGTGTGCATACGCGTATGTCAGCTGCTAAGGCAAGTTGCAGTCCGCCCCCTAATGCATAACCATGAATTCGGCAAATTACTAACTTTTCCATGACTTCAAAATGCCTTAGTGCCTGGTCCCACAAATCATAGTAACTATTGTCAATTTTGCCGTTAGAAAGGTCTTTTAGATCTATACCGGTCGAAAATGCTCTTCCGGCACCGTTTATAGTAACCATCCGAATATCATTATCTTCAGCAATCAATTTTGCGACCGAATGCAGTTCTATTACTCCGTTCATGGCGACGGCATTTAACAATTCTGGCCGGTTAAGCGTAATGTTCGCTCTAGCCCCTTTCTTTTCGTAAAGTAAAGTGTCATAACGACTAGTCATATTTAAAATCTCCTCCTAATGATGTTTTTAAGTTTATATTATTCCCACTATTTTTCTGGCTAATTTTTTCAATTAGAGCAAAAGAGGCTTTGCATTGCTAAACCAACGTTTTCGTCTGCACCATTTTATAGCGCTTGTATTAGGACTTCTTTTTGCACTATTTCCCATTTTTTGGATGGTTTCGACGTCTTTTAAGCCTACTTATGAGTGGGGGTCGTCGCCACCAGTTTGGATTTCGGATCAGGCTACCTGGGCAAATTATGCGCCACTAATAATTGAGTTTAAAGGGGTTTATCTTGCCGGAAATGGGGCTTCATGGGTGGCTATGCTACATTCTTTAATTGTATCTGGTGCCGCAACATTTATTTCTTTATTTATAGGAGGCATGGCAGCGATAGGATTTGCTCGCTATCAGGCTGGGGGGCATGCACTTGCGATTTCCATTCTCTCCGTCCGCGGAATCCCGACAGTAGTGATAGCTATTCCATTTTTGATATTATTCGGTTGGCTTGGTTTGCGGGATACTCATATAGGTTTAATACTTGCATATGTAACTTTCACTGTTCCTTTCGCTTTCTGGATGCTGAAGAGTTTTATAGATGATATTCCTCCAGAGGTTGAAGAAGCTGCGATGATGGACGGTATGAGTCGCTGGCAAGCACATTTCCGGGTTACATTGCCATTAATAAAGGGTGGTGTTATTGCCACGGCACTATTTATTTTTATTCTCAACTGGAGTGAATTTCTACTGGCAATGGTGCTGACCGAGAAGTCAGTAATAACTGTACCCGTCAACATGCACTTATACGGTGGGGCCTTCGGAATTCAAGCCGCATTAGCTACTGTTGCTGCGTTGCCAATAGTTATAGCTGGGTTACTGATACATAAGCACTTAGCAAGGGGTTTTACGCTGGGCGCTGTAAAACGTTAGAAAAATCCTGTAAAAATTATTATTCACACTATTTATATGAGGTATTTTTGTTTCACAAAAATGATTTTATCTACAAAAATTTACAAAAATTGTAATTTGGTGCTTTACACGTCGGAAGGTCGACCGTTACATTTAGAAACTAATTGGAGGATTTAGAGTCAAGTAATTGACGGTTGTTGTTTGTTTTGCCTAAATGCAAATTGAAACATATTGTGCCCGTAGCAGGGATGGCTGTAATTTTCTCTTGCTGCGTGAACATTTAAGGGAGCTAAAACATGTCTGAAGTAGAGAAGAGAAAACATTTTAAGAAGGAGCTTTACAGGCTTTGGGGTATGCACTTCTCGCGCGATTACAAGGTTAATCGTCGTGATTTGATGAAGGGCATGGCTGGTCTGGGTTTAAGTGCGTCCGCAATTTCTATGATCATGCGGTCGGCTCCTTTTGGTGCAAAGCGTGCTTGGGCTGCAGAGGGGGGTACCCCTGAGGAGCGGGCCATCAATGCTGCTAAAGCACTTTATCCAAATGCCAAGAAGAAGACAATTACGATCATGCATCCGTCAGGCTCGGGTGGTAATATGTCACCGTTCACGGCTGAATGGAAGGCAGCAACTGGTTTCGATGTTGAATTGATCGAGGTGCCAGTTACCCAAACCCATCAGAAGGGTATGCAAGAAGCTGTTGCGCAGACTGGTCGTTATGATCTTATGCTTCCAGCACCACTTAGCTTGCCTGATTTTGCTGAGTCGGGTTTAGCGCTTGACATTACGCCATGGGTTGAAAAATACGATCCAGAGGTTTTTGACGGGCCAAACAAGCTAGAGTATCCCGTTTCTGATTTTGGTCAGAAATATAAAGGGAAGATTTACGGCTTATATTGCGATGGCGACTGGTGGCTTCTGAACTACCGCAAAGATAAGCTCTATGAAGCTGGTAAGAAAGAAAAAGCCAAACGGGCCGTCGTTGAGACTTGGGCAGAGTATGACCAACTAGCTGCCGAGATGACGGATAAGGCTAATGATTTTTGGGGCGCTTTGGAATACCGCTCACCGTTCTGGAATAAATTTCATTGGATGACCAGATTCCAATCTAAGGGTAAGCTGTATTTTGATAAAGACATGAAATCAAATGCAGATAGCCCTGAAAGCATCAAAACCGTTGAGGATATGGTCGCTCTTCAGGACTACATTCCAAAAGAAAACTTCAACTATGGTTTCACTGAGAATTATGCGCAGTATTATGCTGGCGGCAGAGGCTTCTTTGAGTTTGGCTGGCCATCTCTCTGGCGTTATAGCCACGATGAAAAAGGCGCCCAGTCTATAATTGCAGGCCGGGATTCTAATGGTGAGCCAACGCAAACCGGTATCTCGAAGGTGCCGGGCGACGTGGTGGGCGGTGAGTTGATCCGCGCCGACGTTATGCCTTTCGCATGGGATTTCGTGGTAAATGCTCATTCTGCAATTCCAGAGGCCTCTTACTTGTATGCGCAGTGGTTATGTGGGCCGACTATGTCTATGCGTTCAATCCCGAACGAGGGTGGATATTTTGATCCATGGCGTAACAATCACTTCCTAGATCCGTCACCTGAATTCTTTGAAGCATACCCAGGAGACTTCCTAGCAACTTCATACGAAGCTGTTGTGGACTGTGTTCCTGAGATTATTCTCCGTGGTGGTTCTGAATACCATAACGCCTTGGA
>CAYRUX010000223.1:0-6449 GCA_964427515.1 uncultured Rhizobiaceae bacterium | reverse complement strand
ATGCCAGCCTCATCAAGATTTTTTAGACCCTCTTCGCCCACATTTGGTATATCTCTGGTGATTTCTTCCTGACCCAATTTAGTATCTCTGGCCATAATCTCGAATTCATCGATGTGAATGGAGGTAAATACATCATCCTCCACCAAACGCTCTGATATCAATATGGAGTCCTCAAAATTATATCCGTTCCAGGGCATAAATGCTACTAACACGTTGCGTCCGAGAGCTAGTTCACCGTGGTCGCTGCTTGGACCATCTGCAATAATATCGCCTTCTTTCACGTGATCCCCAACTTTAACTAAGGGGCGCTGAGTTACACATGTATTTTGATTGGAGCGTTGAAATTTAAGTAAATTATAAATTTTTACTCCTGCAGTTTCACTGCCACCATTTCCTGTTCCCCTAACCACAATACGCGCACCATCAACTTGTTCTACGATCCCGCCGCGCTCTGCAACAATTGAAGCACCAGAATCTCTAGCTACAATTTCTTCCATTCCTGTCCCAACTAACGGAGCCTCTGAACGCATTAGTGGAACTGCCTGACGTTGCATATTCGACCCCATGAGAGCACGGTTGGCGTCATCATTTTCAAGAAATGGAATTAGTGCAGTTGCTACAGAAACCAACTGTTTGGGTGAAACATCCACATACTCGATGTTCTCGGGCGCAGAAACGATAAAATCGCCATTACGCCGACAGCTAACCATTGACTCTTTAAACGTACCATTTTTATCAGTAGTCGCATTAGCCTGCGCGATTGTATACTTTCCTTCTTCCATAGCAGACAAATAGACGACTTCAGACGTAAGTTTTCCTTTCTGAACCTTACGATAAGGACTTTCGATAAATCCGTATTGATTTACTCGGGCAAAAGTTGCCAAACTATTAATTAGTCCAATATTAGGGCCCTCAGGGGTTTCTATCGGACAAATCCTGCCATAGTGGGAAGGATGTACATCTCGAACTTCAAACCCAGCCCTTTCCCGAGTAAGCCCGCCTGGCCCTAGCGCCGAAAGACGCCGCTTGTGTGTAATTTCGGATAAAGGATTAGTTTGATCCATAAATTGAGATAACTGTGACGAACCAAAAAATTCTCTAACAGCAGCTGCTGCTGGCTTGGCATTAATTAAATCATGTGGCATTACATTATCAATTTCTACAGAACTCATGCGTTCACGAATTGCACGTTCCATCCGCAATAGACGTATCCGATAGTGGTTCTCCATTAGCTCCCCTACAGACCTAACGCGACGATTTCCCAGATGATCAATATCGTCAATTTCCCCAACTCCACTCTTTAGCCCCACAAGCACTTTAACGACGCCTAGAATATCCGCTCTTCTAAGAACCCTAGTACTGTCGTCCGCACTCAACTTGCTTAAGTTGAGTCTCATATTCATCTTAACTCGACCAACAGAGGACAAATCGTAACGTTCCGAACCTAAAAATATTAATTCGTCACGCTTGACCCAAACTGGCTCCTCAATAGCTGATGGCCTTACGGATACAGGTATAACGACCTGAATCCACTCCCCCTCTTCTTCAAGAACCCACATTGATTCAACATTAATGCGCTCCAACTGAGCAATAGAACCACCAGTTTTTTTAGGCGTTGAATAAACTTCCACCGACTCTTTGGATAATTTTGCTTTTCCAAAAACTGTGTCATAAAAAAGCTTTTCTGCAGTTTCTACAGTAGGAGGTTCCCCTGGACGCATAACCTTATAAATTTCTATTAAAGCTTCTTCACGGTTACTACTTTTATCAACAGCAGCAGTGTTACGCATGAATGATCCGACATTAATATGATCAATAGCTAGAATTGGAATTGCGTTAATTCTTGTTTCAGCAAACAAATTTAAAACTTCATCGGTAATTTCATCACCAGCCTCTGCAAAAATCTCACCCGTGTCCTCATCTACAATATCCTCTGCTATATATTGCCCCAACACTTCGTCTTCCTGAACTCGCTGCTCAATCATCCCGCTATCTTCAATTTTCTTAGCCAAACGAGGCATAATCCGACGACCTGCCTCGGCCACCACTCTACCCGTTTTTGCATTCACCAGATCTGTCAAAAGTTTGACACCACGTACGCGTTCGATGTCAAAAGGAGCCTTCCATCCATTTTTTTCCTTAGTATAAATAACAGTATCGTAGAAACTAGAAAGTATCTCTTCAGAGCTCATAGCCAACGCTCTCAATAAAACAGTAACAGGCAGCTTTCTGCGCCTATCAATTCTAACAAAAACTAAATCTTTCGCGTCAAACTCAAAATCTAACCATGATCCTCGGTAGGGAATGATTCGAGCGGCATACAAAAATTTTCCAGAACTATGAGTTTTTCCACGATCATGATCAAAAAATACCCCAGGAGACCGATGCATTTGAGATACAATAACCCGTTCTGTACCGTTAATTACGAAGGTTCCATGCTCCGTCATCAAAGGCATATCACCCATATATACTTCTTGTTCTTTAATATTTTGTACACTGCGAGCTCCCGTAATTTCATCCACTTCCCAAACAATAAGGCGAAGGGTCACTTTAAGCGGTGCCGCAAAAGTAATTCCTCGCTGTTGGCACTCCTCAACATCATATTTAGGATCGTCAAACTCATAATTTACAAATTCGAGAGAAGAGGTGTCGGAAAAGTCCTTAATCGGATAAACCGAGTTAAAAACTTCTTGCAACCCATATTCTCCTCTTTTTTGGCTGCTTATCGACCGTTGAAGAAAATGTTCGTAGGAATTCTTTTGCACCTCAATTAGGTTAGGCATTCTGGCTATTTCTGTTATACGGCCAAAATCTTTTCGTAATCTTCGGTAACCCATATATGATTGTGGCATTCTTGCCTCTCGTAATACAAAAGGTGTTTAATTTAATCTCGTCGCCCTGAAAAATAACTGGACCAACAAGCGGCTATTTTTAGTGCGTTCGAAGTAACAGCAGAGCAGATGAAAAATTTCACCAACGAACCAGCCATCAAGTCGACACAATAATTAATCTGTTAGGCACTCAAGGAAGCGCGCAACTATTCTGCCTATTTAATCTCGACAGTTGCGCCTGCTCCTTCGAGCTGTTCTTTGATTTGCTCAGCCTCTTCTTTGGATACGCCTTCTTTAACATCTTTTGGCGCCTCTTCCACAAGAGATTTTGCCTCCTTTAAACCAAGGCCGGTAATTGCACGAACTTCTTTAATAACATTAATTTTTTTGTCACCAAAATTTGCAAGAACTACATTAAATTCGGTCTGTTCTTCAGCGACCTCTGCAGCAGCTGGAGCAGCCCCCGCTGCAACAGCTACAGGAGCTGCAGCAGAAACCCCCCATTTCTCTTCGAGCATTTTGCTTAATTCAGCAGCTTCAAGAACGGTAAGACTTGATAAATCTTCAGCAATCTGGGCTAAATCAGCCATTTTCTTATCTCCTAACTTTTATAAATTTTATAGGTTTGTTTGATAAACCAAATTAACTACACCACTTCACTCTTTTCAGAATATGCACTAATAACCCTAGCCAACTGACCAGCTGGAGCCTGAATAACACCCGCAACACGTGTAGCCGGTGTTTGAATTAAGCCAACTAATTGTGCCCGCAGTTCATCCAGTGAGGGTAATTCAGCCAACGCCTTAATACGAGAAACATCTAATGTGTCCCCCGCCAACGCTCCTCCGATAATAACCAACTTCTCATTCTTTTTAGCGTAAGAAACAGCAACCTTAGCAGCTGCTACCGCATCATCTGAGTATGCTATAGCCGTTGGTCCTAAAAATAAGTTAGCTAAGCCACTAAAGCTGGTACCCTCTAAGGCGCGCAGAGCTAACCGATTTTTTGTAACTTTAAAGTTAGCACCAGCCTCCCGCATTTGTTTGCGAAGATCAGTTGCTTCCGCAACTGTCAATCCGCTAAACTGGGTGATAACTACCAAATTTGCCGACTCAAAAACGTTGCGAAGACCTGAAACGACTGTCTCTTTTCCTATTCTATCCACGACAACTCCCCATTAATATCTACAAATACGTAGTTATAAAACAGGGCATCTCGCCTTCGATTTTTGCTTCTCATAACACATACTCCTGTCTTAGTAGGCGGAAAACCATTAAACTATATAAAATCAACAAGTACCTACTGTCTCGGACAGGACAGGCCCACAATAGACCCTCGAAAATAACGACCCGAGACTTTCACCGCTATCCGTCAAAATTAAATTTCCACTCCGTAATTAAAACCAACACTCCACAACTAAACCCCACTTAAAGTAGACACATCGATTTTTACACCTGGACCCATTGTGGAACTCAAAGCTACCTTTTTCATGTATGCCCCTTTCGCTCCAGTGGGTTTAGCCTTATTAATTGCTTCAACTATAGCTGAAATATTCTCAGCTAATGCTTGCTCGCTGAAACTAGCTTTGCCAACACCAGCATGAATAATACCTGCTTTTTCAACGCGAAACTCAACCTGACCACTTTTGGCTGCCTTAACTGCAGCCGCTACATCCTTTGTAACTGTACCAAGCTTTGGATTAGGCATAAGACCCCGCGGCCCCAAAACCTTACCCAATTTTCCTACCATAGACATCATGTCTGGCGTCGCAATGCAACGATCAAAATCTATCACGCCACTTTGCACCTGCTCTACTAAATCTTCTCCTCCAGCTATATCGGCTCCTGCTTCCTTTGCTGCATCTACATTGTCACCCTTGGCAAATACTGCAACTCGCACACTACGCCCAGTTCCATTAGGTAAGTTTACAACCCCTCGGACCATTTGATCAGAATGCCTTGGATCTACTCCCAAATTTAAAGCAATCTCCACTGTTTCATCAAATTTTGTATTAGCATTCTCTTTAACCAGCCCAATTGCATCGTTAAGAGCATAGTGATGCTCTCTGTTAATTTTCTCAACTGCACTAATATGGCGTTTACCTGACTTAACCATGAATATCACCCTACTACTTCTATTCCCATTGAATTTGCAGACCCCTCAATCATTCGACACGCTGCTTCCAAGTCATTAGCATTCAAGTCAATCATTTTTTTCTCTGCAATTTCTGCAATTTGTGCCCTTGTCACAGATCCAACCGTCTCAGCTCTCCCAACCTCACCAGAACCTTTTTCCAGACCTGCAGCTTTTTTAAGAAAATAGCTTGCTGGCGGGGTCTTAGTGATAAAAGAAAAGGTACGATCAGCATAGACCGAGATAACGGTTGGTATTGGCATACCCTGCTCCATTGCCTGAGTATGGGCATTAAAACTTTTACAAAACTCCATAATATTCAAGCCTGCTTGCCCTAATGCTGGACCTATAGGGGGAGATGGGTTTGCCTGTCCAGCTGGAACTTGAAGTTTTATATAACCAGTAATTTTTTTTGCCATAACCTTTATACTATCCCGTAATTATTTTGTAATTACGCCTTTTCTACCTGAGAATATTCTAATTCAACAGGAGTAGCGCGTCCAAAAATTGAAACCGCCACCTTTACTCTTGCTTTCTCCTCATCCACTTCCTCAATCATCCCATTAAAAGAAGTGAAAGGCCCATCACAAACTCTCACTGTCTCTCCAATTTCAAATGTTATGGAAGGTTTTGGTCTTTCAATGCCCTCTTTAACCTGATGCAGAATGCGCTCTGCCTCTTCATTAGTAATTGGGACAGGCTTGCCTCCGGAACCCAGAAACCCCGTAACCTTTGGAGTATTCTTAATTAGGTGCCATGTTTCATCAGTCATTTGTAAATGTGCAAGAACATACCCTGGAAAAAACTTCCTCTCAGACTTAATTTTTGTGCCCCGTCTCATCTCAACAACTTCCTCTGATGGTACCAAGACATCCTCAATTAAATCATCCAAACCCATCTGACTGGCCTGCTCTTTAACTGAAGTCGCTACTTTTTTCTCAAAGCCAGAATAAACATGCACTATATACCAACGTTTTTCCATAAAACTTAACCGCCAAACCCAAGAATTGCCTTAATTCCTAAAGAGAGCACTTGATCTACTAAAAAAAAGAATACGGCCATAAAAGTAACCATTAAAATTACCATAATGGTACTAGTAATCGTTTCTTTTCTCGTTGGCCACGTCACCTTCGAAACTTCTTGACGTACCTGTCTCAAAAACTCTATTGGCGTCGCCTTACTACTCATCAATCCTCAATCACTTAATCTATACACCTTATTGTGTTTTGCTTGCAAAAACTCGAAATTTGGCAGGAGTGGAGGGTCTCGAACCCCCAACCTCCGGTTTTGGAGACCGGCGCTCTACCAATTGAGCTACACTCCTCCAAGCCGCATCAGTATATCTATTCCATTATTTTGGCAACTACACCAGCGCCGACTGTACGGCCACCCTCTCGGATGGCAAACCGCAATCCTTCATCCATGGCAATAGGCGCAATTAAACTTACTTTCATATTGACGTTGTCACCAGGCATAACCATCTCC
>CAYRUX010000222.1:0-27379 GCA_964427515.1 uncultured Rhizobiaceae bacterium | reverse complement strand
GACGTATACGGCCTATCCCAATACGCCTGTCTCTTGTTACGCCAGGCGTATCTCCAACAATTGCTCTATTTCGACCGACTAGTCGGTTGAAAAGTGTAGATTTACCAACGTTTGGTCGGCCTAAAATTACAACACTGAACGACATGCATAGCCCGTATGGTTAACGTAAAGCAACCAAAATACCGTCATCTGTCAGCACAAATAGCGTGCCATTTGCCACAATTGGCGTCACTCGAACACCATGCGGTAACCCAATTTTCCCCAAAAACTCTCCGGAGTATGGTGATATTGCCAGAGCATCACCATTAGAACCAAGTACCACGAGGCGATCACTAATCAAAATGGGTCCATTCCAAAATATTGGACTTTCACGATCTTTACTGTCTTCAAAACGTGGAAGCGATTGAACCCACCGTACTTGCCCCGTACGACTAGTAAGGCAAACCACATCACCATCCACAGTAACGATAAAAAGATACTGTCCTGCTATCCATGGTGTATTAAGTCCTGCTAGATCTTGTTCCCATATTCTGTTACCACTGCGCAATTCTATTGCAAGCAGTCTACACCCATCCCCTATAGCATAAACAATCCCACCATCTATTACGGGGCTACCATTGATATCATTTAAAGTAGCTAAACTGCCAATCCCTGATCGCTGGGCACCTAGAGAATCAGACCATACCGTACGGCCATTCTCCACTCTCAGTGCGAACAATTCACCCGAGGAATAGGGGACTATAATAATATCATTATCCACTGCTGGTACAGCAGCTCCTAACAAACCAGCTGATTCCACAATACCCGCATTACTCCATAACACTTCTCCATTCTTAGCAGAAAGTGTCCATAATTGATTATTGTATGAAATAACAAATACCCGAGATCCAACAACTACAGGCGCCGCACGAATTGGGAGCCCTATGTCGCTGCGCCAGTAAACACTTCCATCTATAGGGTTTAAAGCAACAACATGACCAAAACCTGTTGTAGCAAACAAACGACCATAAGCATATGCAAGTCCGCCACCAAACCCGTCTTGCTCATCATTTTCTAAACGCGGATCAATACTCCACAGTGCCTTACCAGTAGTAGCGTCAAATGCAGATATTTCTGAAAGAGCATCAACCGTAAAGACTCGTCCGTCAGCAACAATAGGTGTTGTTAGTATTCGTCCTTCATCACTTGAACCTTCTCCAATCTCAGCTTCCCAAACCACTTTCAGAGTTTCTCTAACTGCAAGATGATGCATTGCGTGATCTGGATAACCACCAGCCTGTGGCCATGATGTATTTAGATAAGGTCGTGGTAATTCGACTTTAAAGTTCTCCAATTCAGGGTCAGGTATAATGTCCTTCTCTAAAGCTAAGACAGAAATCCGCTTTCCAGGCAATGGCGGGTCTTCGACGGAACCAAACCAATCTGGAAGTTCACATGCAGATATACCAAAAGCTAGAATTAGTAAACACACTACCTTGAAGGTTAATATTCTCATAAATATCACTCAAGTTCAGTAGCCTGTTCAGAATCTCCCAAACCTGGAGCCCCTCCAAGACTTATCAAAAGCTCCTGTGTACGGTTCCTTAGATTAACTGGTGCCCCGGGATCATCATAGAGATCAACAAATATTCTTTTTGCAGCCTCAATACGTCCAGCTCTAATGTGCGCTAGTCCCGCAAGTTCAATCGCCAGAGGCCTCCATGGGCCCATACCATTTACTAACGGTGAAAGTCGTTCTAAAATTTCATCTGGTTTTGCGATATCAACCAACTGTTGAACAGCAAGAAACATTGCAAGTTCTCTATATAAAATATCAACACGAGAGTCCCCTGCCAACCTATCATAAATGGCAACCGCCTGTGAAATATTAGAATTTTTGATTTGCACGCCTGCTGCACGTAATAGCGAGAGCGCTCGATAACCAAGATCTGTACTATCTGCTAAATCAAGAAAACTATCTACCGCACTATTTGATCTGCCCTCCTCCAATTCACTTAATGCAAAAGCAAACTTCTTACTAGCCTCTTCCATTTTATTGCTATTTCGCTCTCGGATAACTTCGTAAGCGGCCACAGCTACGATCATTGCAGCTACAGAACCTATAAGCCACCAACGATAGCGCCGCCATAACTTCTGATATCTTTCATGCCGAATATCTTCGTCTACTTCACGAAAAATGTCTGCCACTTCACGTATACCCCTAATTCATTAGTATTTGTCCATTAAAAGCACGATAGTTCTAATTCTCATTTGTCCATTTTATTGAACAACCCATGCTGGGAAATTGTTCTTTTGGACCATCATAACCTTTCGAAATCTGCTTCATAGCCTCAAAAAGCTCCCTCGGAGCATCCTTTTCTATTTCTAGTCGTGATTGATCCAAACGACCACGATACTGCAAACTACATTCACTATCAAATCCGAAAAAGTCTGGTGTACACACAGCATTATATGCGCGCGCCACCGACTGTTCAAAATCAATGACATAGGGAAAATTAAATTTATTTTCGTGAGAAAAATTCCGCATATTCTCCAAAGAATCAGCTGGATACCGCTCCGTATCATTAGGCATAATAGCTATACTTCTAATTCCATAGTCGGCCAATTCTGTCACATCTCTTACAATCCGGGTGATAATAGCGCGAACGTAAGGGCAGTGATTAGAAAGAAACATTATTAGCGTACCATTTACACCTCTGACATCTTTTAGACAATAATCTTGACCGTCGACTCCTGACAGGCAAAAATCTGTCGCCTTCCACCCAAACTCACAGATCGGCGTTCTTACTTCAGCCATGAAGCTCTCCAACTACCCCTATTCGAGTAAAAAAATTTTATTGGACATTATAGGTAAATTAGTACTTTTCGCTACCTTCACTCTCCGTTGCCCGAAGTTAAACTCTATTCTCCATCGAAACAACTGCGGTAAACTGCAAAATACTTAAAGAATCGATCTATCCATCAACCTGATAGAGACCAGCAACAAGGTATTGACACAACAATTGCCAAAAAAACTGAAACGAAAGCACGTACTGATATTTTTATATTAAGGATACTAAGCGGCCGAAGCTCTTCCGCTGGCAACTCCAGTTGACCGTCCCTGCGATACAGACTGGAATTTGCCTTCACCCCTCCCTCTTGCTGGCAAGTAAGCCATCTCATAGTGCTTAGGACAATACGACTTACCTACCAACGACGGGCTCTCGCAAAAGTGAAAATCCTCTTCACCTGGGTGCCCAAAAGGCCATTTGCAACATGCGCCTGATGTATTAATAATGCTGGCGCTAATTCGAGGTTGCAAAGGTGGCTTTGCAACGGGTTTTGCTTTTGTTGCCCCCTCGCTTTTAGATCGACGGATCGGAGAAGGACGCGCAGGGAGACCTAAACGATGAGCCTTTCCAACAACTGCATTTTTAGATACACCCAAAACTTTTCCTATTTCTGCAGTGGTCAAGCCCTCGTCCCAAAGCCGTGTAACCTCGATTATACGTTCCGGTGTCCATGTTGACATATCTCTTACCTCCTCGCCCGCCGGCAATTTGCAGACTAAGCGCCCCATATATTGCTGTATCCCCTACATATTGTGGATATAGAAGAAGTAAGATCAAGATAGCGTGTATTATCGCAAAGGCAAGTAAATTCTGACGAACACTTGGAAATTCTTCCAGATTTACTACTTTTCTAACCTTTTATGACCCACCTACGGATTGTTTTCGATTCATGTAAACCCTTAAGTAACCCTCAATATAACGCCGCTCAAATTTCTTCGAGCGCTTAAAAGCTGAATCAATCTCAGGTTCCACCATAGTCATCATAAGGGTCATAGCGAAAGTCTCTGCAGTTTTAGCCAATGGAGCTAAGTTAAGCTCGGGCGTGCCAGCAATTATTGCCGTTGTATAGAGCATATAAAGTGCTTCCTCGTCATTCCGTTCAACACCTAATCCACGAGAATAAAGGAGTGCCAAATTGTAGCGACTCATGGCATCATTCTTCTCTGCTGCCTTTCGAAACCATCGTACTGCTTCGCTATAATCCTGAGAAACGCCAAGTCCATTTGCATACATATTACCAAGGTTAAACTCCCCTGTAACATCTCCCTGATTCGCTGAGAGACGTGTCCATTTCAGAGCCAGTTCGTAATTTGCGTCGACTCCTTGGCCGGACAAGTAAAGGTTTCCTAACGCTGCTTGAGCTTTAGGGTTCCCATTTAATGCTAAACCTTCCCACTCAACAAATGCCCTCTGAAAGTCACCATTTTCATAAGCATGTTTACCATCTAAAAAGTTTGCAACGGCTTGAGTAGTTGCATTTGAAACCAAAAAACTGGCAATCAGGACAAATATGCCGCAAAAGATTTTAAAACCCAGCATTTTGAACTTCACTCCCGCAATATTCATTACTCTCCAAATCTTGGAAAAGTAACCCTACCCCAACCTAAATGATTTGTACGATTTTCCCTAGCTCACCCAACTACGCGCCATTTCTTATTGATCAGAATAGATTACTGGTATCCATAATGTGAAAAGTACTTATCTAACCTAGTCCGGATCAATTGTGCAAATTCCCCTTTTACGCTGTATTTCATCTTATTGTAGTCATATGCTCTTCGAATATAGTTGGAATTATGTACTTCGGTTTTCCGTGCATCTGGAATCTGAAATTGGTTGTATACTTTTTCTATAATTCTTTTGGGATCTTCTTCTAACTCTTCAAATTTTACCTCAATGAGGTTTTCTTTCGGAATTAACCGCTTATCTTCTTCGTACTTATCGATGATATCACCGTATATTTCTATAAGACTAATTCCTATTTCATCCTCCTCAACAGGTTCAAGGCATAGTCTATTTGTAGTCTCTAAAAACATCTTTCGAGCAGATACTAATACCTCAAAGGGATTTCTATAAATATAAATAAATTTAGCTGAAGGGTATAATTTTAAAAGACTATTAACTCGACCCGTATTACAGGGATTTTTTAATATTACAATTTTATCTTTCTTAATTAATTTTCCTAAAATAGTATTATAGTCTGAAGACCATTTTGTTAACTCTTTCTTATTTTCGAGAAGTATATATCTCTTAAAATACTGGATCATTTTAGTTGGCAAATAAAATGATCTATAAAAACTGATACCATTTCTGTTGAGTATTGCAAATTCTTCTTCCTGCGGAAGATCAGCATTCAACTCCATATTATCGGAAAACCTTTTTCTGGGCATAATAATAGAAAATATCCACTTCATACATGAATCGAACAGGATAACGTCTGGGAACACTGATCTGTATGTATTTAAGAATAAAACCTGTGAATCCTGACATAGTAAATTATGCAGGTGTGTAGTGCCACTTCTCCAGAACCCTATTATAAATATCACATCTGAATTTTGAACGTCTTGCTTTATCCCTATTCTATTTTTCACGTAAATGGGGAGTCTCAATATTTCTAAAATGAAAACAATAAGTACTACAGGTATAAGACTTAGATAAATAATTGGTCGAAATTTATCTTCAGTTAAAATCTTAAGTAAGTTTAGAAATCTACTTCCCATTAGTGGTGATAGAGATAACCTTTTTACTGATTTTAACAGATCAGTTATGAAACTTATACAACTACTAGCAAGCATAAATAACAAACACCTATTTCAGCAATAAATTTTTCTAGGCTTTTCACTTTTAATTTTATAATTATTTTGAGTCTCAGGTAATAAACTATTAATTGTTTATTTTTATCCAACTAAAAATATCCCTCATCCATATATCTCTTATTTTATCCTCTTCAAGGTATAGTTCGTGCCGAGCATTCTCATAGATTATTGACTTACAATTAATCATTTTTATACACATGTTTAGACTAGCTTCTGGAACCACTAAAGCGTCTATCATAGGTATTGTCATAAGTATTTTGGAACTACTTGCCGACAATTCCTCACTTTGAAGAAGCTCTTTACGGGATTTGGAATAATTGTGAAACCATTGGTAGGTTACTCCATAAGATTTTCGTAAATCTTGTTTACTAATCCGCCAATACTCTTTCCACATCGCCCTTATTGGATCCGATGTATTTTCGTTTTCAGATGTTTTAAAATTTGGCCGTTCTACCCATTTGGAATTACCTGGGGCATACCACCAACCAAACCCTGCACTGACGACCACTGAAGCAAGGACAGAACTTATACCATGCGGGTACATACCAGTTTTTACAGTAATCATAGGAGCCGTCAATATTGATAAATCAACAAGGTTAGGGCTGCCCTCTAACATTCTTAGGGCAATATGAGCACCCATCGAATGTGCTAGAAGTATAAGAGGCAATCCTTCTTTCCTGACCACTACTTCCCGCAGAAAAGTCTCTAGATCCTGTTGATCATTTGAAAAATTATTCAATGCACGATTCTCATCCGGGCCTACATGATCGGATCCGCCCTGACCTTTCCAATCAATTATCCAAACATCAAAATTATTGCGGTTAAACTCATTGACCAGCTCGAAATAAATTTCAATAAATTCAGACTGACCAGGAGCAAGTACAATTATTCCCCTAGGGTCTGATATCACTGATTTGCCATAGCGTATCCTCTGGCCATCCGAAGAAGGGATGTAGTTAAAGCTGAAAATTTCATTCATTAAAGCGCGGGTCGGCAGTTGATCGTGGATAGCAAGGTTTCTGTTAACCTTGAGGGCAGATACGCTTGCTGTATTTGGCGCGCACGATTGAACAAAAAAAACAACTAGACTCATAATTACCAGTTTTAAAAGCAACTTTTGCATGGATAACCTAGCTACTCACTTTATCAAAAGTTCTATAGTCGATACTATTCAATTTCTAGCACTTACCCCTAACCAAAATAAGAAAACTGAATACTCCCTACAGGTATTTTTGAATTACTAATCCTATAATAGCATTTCTGATGACTAGGGAAAGCATCGTAGAAACACTAACGTTAATACAAACAAAAAATTTAATATGTTTTGTTGACCACAGGTTGAACAAAAATTTATTAAAGCATATCTTAAACTACAAATTCATGGCATATACCAAAAATCCAATATGCACAAAAGAAACCACCTCAGCAGGCTAGTTCTTGGGTTCTAACGGCAGCCTAGAACAGCTGTTTATGTACTAAGTTCGGTTAGATAGGCAATAGACAAAGGGACGATGATGACTAACAAAAAACGCAGTGTGGAGATCGCCGGGGCTGGCCTGTCAGGTCTTGCCCTTGCAGTCCGAATGGCACAGTTGGGCTGGAATGTTACCCTACATGAGAAAAATAGTGATCTTCGCATGTTTGGAGCTGGTATTTGGCTTTGGGGCAACGGTCTGAAATCGCTACAAATGATTGGTGCATATGACGAAGCTGTCCGCCGAGCGAAAGTAATTAAAGAGTGGCGTATAGCTGATCAGGAAGGAAATATCCTGATGACCCGACCCATGACATCTGAAGATGGACTGCTTTTACCTCCCCGGGCAGACCTCTATCAATCCCTCATAAACCGCGCAGTCGCTGAGGGTGTTGAAATTTGCACCTCTTCTACTGCAGTATCTGTTCGTCAAGAAGGCGTCTTAGTCTTAGAAAGTGGCAAGGAAAGAAAGGCTGACCTTGTAGTCGCTGCGGACGGGCTTTATTCTCGATTGCGTGAAAGTCTATATGCTACGCGTGTTTTGGATTATGGCATTGAAGCTGGAATACGGATGTTAATAAAACATAAAAGTGGGGATCCGGACGATATAATTACAGAGTACTGGAACGGCCCCTGGAGATTACTTTACAATCCCTGCACCGACGGAGAAAATTATATATTCCTAAGCGCTCCTATTGATGATGAAAGAGGAAGAAAAATACCTATAGATCGTGACTTTTGGCGAGAAACGTTTCCCCTTCAAGAAGACTTAGTCAACCGCTTTCAGGAGGATGGACGGTGGGATAGAATTGGATACGTTCGCTGTAGAACTTGGTCCGACGGCAATGTTGCTATCCTGGGAGATGCAGCAAATGGCATGCCCCCAAATTTAGGGCAGGCTGCGAATATGGCTTTCACCAACGCAATGGCTTTGGCGACTATATTAACCGAAGAAAACGACATTCAGAGTGCTCTTAAAAAGTGGGAACTAGTAGCCCGACCACTGACAGAGCACGTACAATGGTGGTCTTATATTTATGGTTATATTGTTGGTCGCTGGCCCTGGCCTTCCGAAAATATGGCAATGCGAAGAAATGATACTATTTTAACGCTCGCTAAAACTAAGTGGTTTGAAGAAGGTATAAACCGTGGGGCTAGGAGTATCCCCTTAGGATTTAATGGCGAGATAAACTACCCAAATACTGACGAAATTACTTATGATGTAGATAATTTTGAACAAGGCCTATTGAAAGAAATGGTATTATCAGCCATGGGTAGACAAAATGATGGCCAGCTTCTATAGGAATATATGAATTAATTGACACTATTATTATATTCGCAAGCAATTTTATACCCCGACCGGCTTATTAACTTCAGTCTATATTGCATCCATTCTTCCGGAACCTCTAGTTGCTCTAATATGGCCCAATCAATGCACGTCACCATAAGAATATCAGCCACGCTCAAACGCCCGCCAAGCAAATAGACACCCGGGCCATTTGTACTTCCCACCAAAGTTTGCATTAATTTCGTAAAATACTCACGTCCTGCTTTAACAGCATTGGGAGCATCCCCGAATAATTCTTTAAGACCGTCGTGGCGCCTAATCACGTAAAGTGAAAGAGCATCAATTTCTGTCATTATAAAGAAACACCACTCGTGTAACTTTGCACTCTCTCTATGATTAGCAGGAATGAAAAGTTTTTCAGGCCGGGCAAAAATGCTGGATAAATAAATAGCTATTGCAGCGCTCTCTCTCAAAACAAAATCTCCATGGCGCATCGTCGGTACTTTTCCTAGCGGGTTTAGCGTTTTATAGTCATCCCGCCTAACCGCGTCACTTCTGGTACGTATTGGATGGCGTATATACGATACCCCTAGCTCCTCAAGAATCCAATGTACACGCAAGTTACGTGGGCCACCGACACCCCAAACCTCTATTTCACCCATACATCCAACCCCCGTTTGTAAAAAATCTAATTTACTCCATTTAGTAATAACACATTAATCTTATATCTATTTCAGAACCTGTCAGTGGCATATTTATTGCTCATATTTATATTTCAGTTTGTACGTCTTGCGCCTACATTTATTAGGAAAAGGCTGAGGAAGAGAAAAACTACTGCAGCCCAAATCCACGCACTTAAGATATCCGCGTATATTATCCATGACCAAACCAAACCAGCTGCAACTATTACGTAATTTATCTGGGCATAAAAAAGACCACTAGTTCTTTTTATTACTTCATAAAAACAAATATATACTATTACCCAAACAACGGCTGCCCAAATAGTACTTCCTATTGCCTCCCAACCATAATCGATAAAAATATAAAGGCGACTATGTACAAAACAAACCGGCAATAATATCAGAGATGCCACTATCATTGTTCCGGCTGCCAATCCGAATGTTTGGGCGTCAGCAGGTCGAAGTAATCCGCTGAAAGCATTATTTATCCCACAAGCAACTGGCACCAATAACAAAAATACCACCCAAATTTCCGCGCCATCAATCGGGAGGCTATTTCCTGGGATTACGATTAACAGTACACTACCGAAACCAACCACCACGCCCATTATACTTACTACTCGGAGTCGATCTGCTTTTATAAGAACCGAAATTATGTAAGTGCTCGCTGGAATTAAAGCGACTGATAAAGTTACTACGCCTGGTGGCAATTTGTCCGCTATTACATTAAAAACGAGAATTGGTGATATTAAACCCAGCACAGCTACAAAGGCGAAAACTCTAATGTTTTTCCAATTAAATTTAGGCGCGGACTTAGTTGCTATAGAAATTGACAGTAAAATAATACTACCGAAAAATATCTGCCAAAATATATATGAGAAATAAGGAAGCCCAGATTCATACGCAATTTTATTTGCGGAAAAAATACTGCCAAAAGAAGCACCCCCGAAGATCACAAATAGGGTTGGCACAAGTAATTTGACTGTTTTAAGATTTAACACAATTCAATCTTTCGATAATCCGCGTGGCAAAAATTCCGCATTAGGTTCAGGCATCCTATGGGGGCAACTACGAGAGATTACATGAAATTAAAATTACCTATGGCTCAACTGATTTCCCTAAATCGAACCAAAATATTATACTAACAATGTAACCGTTTTGCCTTCTATAATTACTATAAACTATTCTTTTTCTTAGAATAATAATTAAAGGCGATAGCATATAATGTTTGTTATTAGATTAAGTGCATAGTTAATAATTTCTCACTAGATCTAAACAGTTACTTAACGCCGAACGCGCCACCACCAGGAGTTTCCATGACAAATGTATCCCCCGGCATCATATCTGTTTCATCGGTGCCCGAGAGAATTTCAAAACTCCCATCATGACGAACAACATAGTCACGTCCGCGAGCGCCAGCGCCACCTCCCGCCAAACCATATGGGTCAGTAATGCGGTGACTGCTTAAAAGTGTTACCTTCATAGCTTCTAAAAATTTTACTTCACGTCTAATGCCTTCACCTCCGTCAAACAAACCTTTACCGCCAGACCCTTTAAGGATAGAGAAGCTGTCTACCTGAACGGGAAAACGCCATTCCAGAACCTCAGGATCAGTCATTTTAGTATTAGTCATATGGCTATGAACAGCACTCGTTCCGGGGTGATCGGGTCCAGCTCCCGTCCCTCCACAAATGGTTTCATAATTCTGATACGTATCATTACCCCAGACAAAGTTATTAACCGTCCCTTGTGATGATGCAAGCACGCCAAGTGCTCCGAATAATGCATCAGTGACACATTGACTGACCTCGGTATTACCAGCAATTACCGCTGCAGGATACTCCGGCGAAATGATTGATTTTGGAGGCACTATGACTTTTAAAGGTTTTAAACAACCTTCATTTAATGGAATATCATCTTCCACAAGACAGCGGAAGACATAAAGAACAGCGGCAAGACACACGGCGGTGGGCGCATTATAATTGCCCTCGTATTGTGGTGAAGTATCAGTAAAATCTATTATTGCTTCCCGCTCTTCCTTATTTACCGTAATCTTAACCGAAATTTGGCACCCGTTATCCATAGGATAAACGAAGGATCCATCAGTGAGTCTATCTAAAACCCGACGAACAGACTCCTCAGCATTATCCTGAACATGAATCATGTAAGCTTGTACAACCTCTATGCCAAACTGATCTATCATTTTAAGCACCTCATTAACGCCAGTGCTATTGGCTGCAATCTGCGCTTCCAAATCAGCCATATTCTGAGCTGGATTTCTACATGGAAAAGGTCCAGAAGTAAGAAGTTTAAGTGTCTCTTCCTCTTTTAGAACTCCGTTTTCAACCATAAGAAAATTATCGATTAGCACACCTTCTTCATGTATAGACTTACTGTCTGGTGGCGCTGAACCTGGCGTCCTACCCCCAATATCCGCATGATGCCCCCGCGAAGCTACGTAAAATAAAATTTCACTTCCTGATTCATCATAAACAGGACTAACAACGGTAACATCCGGTAGGTGCGTACCGCCATTGTACGGCGCATTAATAACATATGCGTCACCCGGTTTCATTTGCCTCAAATTTTCACGAATTACTGTCTTGATTGAAGCACCCATTGAACCCAAATGCACAGGAACGTGAGGTGCATTAGCGACGAGGCTGCCGTCTGGCGCAAAAATAGCGCAAGAAAAATCCAATCGCTCTTTAATATTTACGGAGTATGCCGTATTAGCCAGAGTTGCTCCCATCTGTTCTGCAATAGACATGAAAAGGTTGTTAAAAACTTCAAGCATTACTGGATCAGCGTTTGTTCCAATTGCTTCACGTTTTTGACGCGATGTGGTCCTTACGAGTAGACACTCACCTCGAGAAGTCAACTCAGCTCTCCAACCCTGCTCGACAACAGTGGTAGCAGTCGTCTCTGCAATTATTGCTGGCCCATCAATTTGCTGGCCTACTGCTAAATCATTTCTTTGATAAAGCGATACATTATTCCAGTTACCGTCAACAAACATGCTAACTACGGAAGCAGCTTGTTTGGAACCGTTGGTCGAACTGAAATCGTTGTAGGATAGACCTTCGGAACCATCACTCTTACCAACTGCCTCAACTGAAATAGCCTCAACAACCAGTTCACGATCCGGTGCAATATAGCCGTATCGTTGCCGATGTGCATCTTCGAAACGGTTAATCATGATGTCACAATTCGAATCAGGGTCGATCAGCAGTGGATTATCCGTCCCCGAATAACGCAGATGTACCTTTCGAATAAAAGAAATATGATTTTCAGATACGTCCTGTTTCAAAAGATCTTCTCGAGCCAGATCAGTTATTGTACTAAATTCTTGATCTAGAACCTCCGAAATTCCCACATTCATTTGCTCATCAAGTTGTCTCTCTCGAATAGACCTCACATCTGCTAACCCCATTCCATAGGCGGATAAAACACCCGCAAAAGGATGAAGCAATATAGTATCCATACTGAGACTATCAGCCACAAGGCAAGCGTGCTGACCCCCAGCTCCACCGAAGGAATTTAGAGTATATGCTGTGATATCATAGCCTCGCTCTACGGATATTTTTTTTATTGCGTTAGCCATATTTTCAATAGCGATGCGGAGAAAACCCTCAGCTACTGCCTCAGGCGATTGTAAAGATGAACCCGTCGCTTCTGAAATTTCTCTTGCAAGTAACTTGAATTTGTTTTTGACCACTTGAGCGTCCATCGGCTTGTCTCCGCTCGGGCCAAACACAGCTGGAAAGTGTTCGGGATGAAGTTTGCCAAGCATGACATTACAGTCTGTGACAGTTAGGGGCCCATCTCGTCTATAACTTGCCGGCCCAGGGTCAGCTCCCGCGCTATCAGGCCCAACTCGATATCGGGAGCCATCAAAATGTAATATTGAGCCTCCACCCGCCGCAACAGTGTGTATATGCATCATAGGGGCTCTTAAACGTACGCCAGCAACCGTAGTCTCAAAACTTCGTTCATATTCGCCATCAAAGTGCGAAACATCTGTCGATGTACCACCCATATCAAACCCTATTACCTTACTAAAGCCAGCAACAGATGCAGTTCGTGCCATGCCGACAACACCTCCCGCCGGGCCCGATAATATTGCATCCTTTCCCTGAAAGTGACGGGCATCCGTCAGACCTCCATTTGATTGCATAAACATTAACCTTGGGCCACTATCAAGTCTGTCAGCATTCAACTCATCTGCGACATTATCTACATATCGCCTTAGAATTGGGGATAGGTAGGCATCTACCACAGTGGTATCTCCACGACTAATTAGTTTTATTGTGGGGGTGATACAGTTAGAAATAGAAATTTGAGTAAAGCCTAGATCCCGGGCAAGGGCAGAAACACGATTCTCATGATCAGCGTATCGATAACCGTGCATGAGGGCGATAGCAATGGCTCGGATACCATCATCAAAGGCTGCCTGCAATTCGCTTCGTACTATATTTTCATTAAGTGGCATTATGACATTGCCTTGAGCTCCAACTCTCTCTGGAATTTCAATAACCCTCTCATAAAGAAGTTCGGGTAAAATAATATGCCGCGCAAATAGCTTTGGTCGGGTTTGGTAGCCAATACGTAAAGCATCACCGAAACCTTTGGTGATTGCTAACAGGGTTCGATCACCCTTCCTCTCCAAAAGCGCGTTAGTAGCTACGGTCGTACCCATCTTAACGTTTAAAACTGAGCCAGCTGGTATATCTTGATTTGTGGCCAAGCCCATTAAGTCACGTATACCCTGCACCGCAGCATCGGAATACCTTTCTGGGTTATCCGAAAGAAGTTTGTGCGTAACAATACAGCCATTAGGTTTCCGCGCCACCAAGTCTGTAAATGTGCCTCCTCGGTCAACCCAGAACTGCCATCCGTTTGTAATCTCAGACATTTTAAAAACGCGACTTCCTTTCTAGCCTTAAGTCATTTTAGTCAGTTCAATTTAATTCGTTTCTCACAGAGAATAATATTTAAAAATAAATTATCAAAATGATTTCCGGTGAATTAAGGACAGATTGTTAGTACTAATTTCCAGCCAAGTTACAAGCAACTAATATAGATTTCATGGAAAATTGGCAAAATTGACTAAACTCTATTAGACTCTTTGGGTATCTTGTTGCTAACCACTTGTCCAAGGGCAAATAAACTGTCACGTTGAATGATTCAAAAGTAAGCAAAAGAATTATTAATTTATCTGGTAAGGGAGATTTAAGTTATGTCGCTTGATGGTAGTCGGAATATTTCTTTGGAAGAGTTGGACAAGCAAGTTCTTTTGCACCCAGTAACGTCTATTGCCGACCATCAGGACAAAGGACCGGTAATATTCAAACGAGCTGGCGGAGTCCGAGTTTATGATAATAATGACAAAGGCTATATCGACGCCGCTGCAGCTCTTTGGTGCGTAAACATTGGTTATGGTCGGAAACGGCTCGCTGAGGCTGCAAGGGAAGAAATGGAAAGAATCGGCTTTTACCATACTTTTGGAGCAGCCTCTAACGAACCGCAGATTCGCTTAGCTGATAAATTAATCCAACTGCTTCACGAGCACGCTGATTGCAGTCAAATTAGCAAGATATTTTTTGGACTTTCGGGCTCAGATGCTAATGACACACAATTTAAGCTAGCCCACTACTACAACAATCTACGTGGAAAGCCGAATAAGAAAAAAATTATATCTAGAATAGGAGCATATCATGGCGTCTCGGCTGCAGCGGGAAGCCTTACGGGTATACCCCTTTACCATAAAGCATTCGACCTGCCGTTTGATGGTGTATTGCACACCTCTTGTCCAAATTTCTGGAAGTACGGAAATCCTGACGAAACTAATGAAGAATTTACGAATCGTATGGTGAAAGATCTGGAGACTCTAATTCTAAAAGAAGGCCCTGATACTGTTGCAGCATTTATTGCCGAACCAGTGATGGGCACCGGAGGTGTAATAATTCCCACAAAAGATTACTATCACCGTATCCAAAAGATCCTTAAAGAACACGATATCCTTTTTATAGTTGATGAGGTGATCAACGGGTTTGGACGTCTGGGAAGTTGGTTTGGATCTGGTTTTTACGGCATTAAACCTGATCTAATGTCCTTTGCAAAAGGCCTCACTAGTGCGTATTTTCCTCTGTCGGCAGTAGCAGTTGCTGATCACGTTTGGCAAGTATTAGCCGATGGAACTCCAGAGGTAGGCGCATTCGCACACGGTTTTACATACTCTGGCCACCCTGTTGGAGCCGCCGTCGGTTTGGAAAACTTGACAATAATGGAAGAAGAAAATTTAGTGGCCAATGCTGCCAAAGTAGGTCCTTACTTAAAACAATCTTTAATTGAACGTTTAGGTGAGCATCCAAACATTGGGGAAATTCGCGGAGAAGGTCTGATGATCGGGGTTGAATATGCTGCAGGACCAAATAGCAAAGACGCTCCGAATATGGACCCCCCTGCTCACAAACAGGTCGCTATGGCAGCCCAAGAGCGCGGTCTTCTCACTCGAGCACTGCCATTTCTGCCCGTAAACAGTTTTTCACCTCCACTAACATTTACTAAAGCAGACGCTGACGAGACAGTGGATATTTTTGCAGAGTCAGTTGAGAGCGTATTTGGGAAAGTATAAAGCTAAGCTTTTTGAATAAACGATCATAGCTGATGAGCGTGATTGTGACCTGTTAGATAGTTTTGGATTGGCGTCATCTGAAAAGAATAAGGTCGTTTACATTGATCTATCTACATCCGTTGGACGTACTATTGATTAATGAACCTATTTTACTTAGACCGTAATATACAGCAGGCTGTTGCGTACCACTGTGATAAACACGTAATTAAGATGTGTTTAGAAACCGCGCAATTACTGTGTACGGCACTATACAGATATGATGTTCTTGCGCCCTACAAACCTACCCACACAAATCATCCGACAACATTGTGGGCTGGAGATAGCTCCGCACATTTTTGTTGGTTAAAACTCTTCGGCTTAGCCTTGTGTAGAGAATATACATGGCGTTATAACAGAATTCATACATCACAGAGTGTTATTAAATTATTGCCTACCAAGCCACCGTTGCCTGATGAAGGGTGGCAAGACCCTCCTCAGGCAATGCCTGACAAATATAAAACTCGAGATGCCGTAGACGCATACCGCCATTTTTATCAGGGTGACAAATATACATTTGCTAAATGGACCAAAAGACCAGTTCCCTTCTTTATGAAATAAAAGCAATCAAATATTATACCTATTCCGAACTTAAAGTTCCACACTACTTTCCGCCTTGATTCGCGACACAGCTAGATCATTGGCAATATCCGAGCTCGGCCGACCCTCTGACTGAGCCCGCTCAAGAATCTGCTGAATAGTATCATAAAGACCCTCGATTTGCTTGACCGACGCTTCACGGGAGGGCTCTGAGAAAATTACCGTCGATGCACCGATCATTCCTCCAGCGTTGACAACATAGTCGGGGACATAAACAACACCAGCTTTCTTCAACATCCCGCCATGTCGGTCGTCGGCAAGCTGATTGTTGGCAAGACCACAGACAATCTTAGCCCTGATCTCAGGGATCGTTCGATCATTCAACACAGATCCCATAGCACAGGGGGCAAAGACATCTACATCTACAGCATGGATGTGATCGGGGTTAACGGCGGAAGCGCCGAATTCTACGACAGCCATGTTTACCACATCACACCTAACATCGGCGACGGTTAGTACCGCTCCAGCATCATGCAGATGCTTTGACAAAGCATAGCCAGTGGCGCCGAGACCCTGTACTGCAACCCGAAGGCCTTTCAGATCGCTACGATCCAATACGACCCCTGTGGCCGCCTTAATCCCAACAAGCCCACCTAAGGCAGTGAATCCCGATGGGTTGAAGCCTTCTTCGTATTGGGAAGCTCGAGCAAAGATATAGTCACACCGCTCAGCCAAGATATCTGCATCCGCCGGGCTAATGCCAATATCGATAGCGGTCCAGTAACGACCATTCAAAGATTGGACATGAGAAGAAAATGCCCTGAGTAGCTCTGGTTTCTTTGGATCGTTAGGATCTGCGATGATCGCGCATTTTCCGCCACCAAGCGGCAATCCTGCAACCGAGTTCTTGTAGGTCATTCCCTTGGAGAGCCGCAGGACATCGGTAAGAGCATCTTCTTCCGATACATAAGGGTACATACGGCATCCTCCGGCTGCGACGCCCATAGCAGTCGAGTGAAGAGCAATTATAGCCCGAAGGCCGACGGAGGGGTCATAGCAATACAAAACTTGTTCGTGTTCATCAAACTCAGGATGATTAAAAAGCATTTGGCAAACCGTAATCCCTAACCAACTTAAACCTTCATTAAATAAAATGCTATTTGGTTGCGCGTTGAATCAAATTAATCATTTCATTAACCATTATGACTTTAGCGTAGGCTATTCCAATACTAACGTGAACAGTATCCTTTATTTCCTCAATGGTAAGCCCTCCTGCTGGAAAGGTTTCTGTTCCATCCTCCATAAAAAAAACATAATAATCTTTCGTCGCGCCTTCGCGTGCTGTTGTTTCACAACATAAATTTGTACAGGTTCCGCTGATAATAATTGTATCTATGCCTTGTGATCGCAAAACGTTGTCTAAATCAGTGTTACTGAAAGCTCCAGATCGTGGTTTTTCAAGAACAATATCATTCGTTTGAACATCTAAATCAGGGTGTAATTCTGACGTTTCTGAACCCTTTGCTAAAAGTCCGTCTTGGACAGCTTTAATCAGTTTTCCTAAGGTTCCCACATTGCTGCCATCAGGCCGGGTAACATGACGAGTATGTATAACCATTATACCCGATTCACGACACGATTGAGCCAATCGATTAACAGTGGGTATCAAGACTGGAGCATTGGGTACTGAATATGGCCCTCCTCCTAAAAATGCAACCTGCATATCAACATTGACTAGAGCCATTTTTTTCGGGTCTACTAAAAAATCACTCATCAATTATCCCTAGTTCGATAATTAAAAATTATATTCATAAAAGTAGGTGTAGGTTTTATTCAATTCATTAAAGACTTATCATTTTTATTTTTATCGATCAGCACTTACTATCTTGATTTTCCCTACGTACCGCAAGCTGTTCACATTTTTCGCTGCAGAAAATCCGGCGCTCCCGTCCTTCTGTGACCCAAAGGGCACGGGCTATCATGCGGCCGCATAGCGAACAGTTAACAATCTTAACCTCATACCAGGGCTTATTTATCTCTTCCCAATGACCCATCACGCTCCTTCCGGCTCACCGGTACCAGAGACAACTTGGGCAGAATGAATATCTGCACGCAGACGTTGCGTTGCGACAAAGTCAATGGTTGGTACACCGTTACTATTAAGAATCACCACTCCATAGAAAGCCTTTGCAGCCTCCTGTGTAACATTACGGTCGAGCACGTCGGCAAGCACCCGTTCGGGCTCTCGCTCAAGCGGATCACCATAACCGCCGCCGCCTGGCGCTTTGAGAAGTAGCTCGTCACCGTTACCCACTCTGACATTATCAAATTTGGTCGGACTCTTGACGCCAAATGCCTCAGAAAAAGTGCGGAACTGGCTATCACCAACACGCTTAATAAGAAAAGCTTGGCGCGCACCCTCTCCGCCACCAAAGAGACCCCAAGGCCCGACATAATGTCGGTCAGCAAGTGCACTGACGGTCAATTCTGGTGCCTGCAACAATACCCGCCTCATAACAGAGAGACCACCTCGATTGCGACCTGGCCCGCCCGAATCAGAGCGAAGCATGCAAGCCAAATGGAGAAGCGGGAAACGGGTTTCAAGAATTTCTATCGGAGTGATTTCAATAGTACTACCATGAGCGCAAAATAAATTAGCGTTGCCATCATGATCAGAACGCGCACCCCAGCCACCTCCTTCTAGATGAAGATGGGCAAAATATTCGCCGGTCTCGGGATGAACGCCACCCATGGGGAAAAGACAATTGGTGCCTCCATCGGCTGCGCTAGCAAGTTCCGGCAGAGCCTGAGCCATCGCCCCCCAAATAGCATTAATAACTCTTGGTTGGCCATCAGAATTACCACCTACTGAGCTACCAGGGTGCTCGACATTAAGAAGGCTGCCCGGGGGTGCTATCATGGTGATGGGGCGAAACACGCCCTGATTTAGCGTTACGTCGCGCACATTCATACTTTGCAAAATTCCCGTATAAGTCGCCGCGGCGGTCGCAACGTAAGTGAGATTGATCGCAGCATCGACCTGCGGGTCTGAACGACTATAATCGACAATAACCTCATCCCCTTCAACATTAACGTCGACTCGAAAGACATGTGGTTCGTTGCGCCGCGGGTCGTCCTCGTAACGGTCCTCGAAAGAATACACTCCATCCGGAATCGCCTTAATCTGCTCACGCATCCAACGTTCGGAGGCATTACTCAAGGCCACCGTCGAAGCTCGCAAGGTCTCAAGACCATAGGTCTCGACGATTTCGGGTAGGCGACGAGTCGCAATCTTTAGGCTTGCTAGCATGGCGTGAAAATCGCCAAAAGTAGCATCTGGCGTGCGGTGATTGGCGAGGATGACCTTCCACAACTCTTTAACATGCTTGCCACCCTTCATGAGCTAGACTGGTGGCAATCGCAACCCTTCCTGATAGACCTCGCTTGCTGTCACCGCGAAGGAGCCAGGAACCATACCCCCAATTTCGGCAATATGAGCGATGATCGCGGCGAAACCGATCAAGTCGCCCCCCACGAAGACGCCCTGCAGCAACATATGCTCGGGCATGTGGCAAGCACCACGATAGGGATCGTTATGGACAACAACGTCGCCGGGTTGGAAATAATCCTCGCCCAGCTCCTGAACTACAAATGGCACCGTGTTGAGGCCAGCGCAAATGATCGCCGGATTGTTCTGTGCCTGACTAATCAGTTGAAGATCGCGGTCGAACAGCATGCAGGAAAAATCCTTTGACTCGCTGAAGAGCGGCGAATGTGCCGTACGTAGGGCTTCAAGATCCATCTCATCACAGATCGCATCGAGCCGATTACGGATCACGTTCAATGTCACCAGATCAGGCTCGCCAGTTGCTGAAGTCGTACGGCCAGTGCGCGAACTGGACGCCTTGCTGGCATCAAGAATTTCTAGCAATCCCTTGCGATGTACTACCATACTGTCTTTGGGGCCAACCAGAACAGTCGAATCTTCTTCAAGTATAATTGCTGGGCCTATAATCTCCGTGACCGCGGGAAGGGTCGCCCGCTGGTAAACCGGCGTATCTATCTCGCCAGTGTCACGGAACCAGACCGAGCGCATCTCCGTCGGCTCAGGCATCTCCCCAGTAGCAAGATCCGGCAACTTTGGAGGGCTTGACTTCCCCAGGGCAAGTACAGTGACACCGACGATCTCTACGGGATGACCCGGTGTCTTGAAATCAAATCGGCGTTCGTGTTCAGCATGAAAGCGCGCAATAAAATCATCTACCTCACCGGTGAGCGCGCTCGGTGGCACTGGTAAATCGATATCGTGGCTTTGTAGGCGGTATCGGGCGGAAACGCTGCGTAGAACCATCGGTTCACCTATGTAACCTTCCTCACGCAGCTCCGCTAGCGCTTGAGACTCAAGAGCTACAAACGCTTCAGCAACATCGGCCAGTGCTATCTTATCTGAGCGAAAATTAACGGTCCGGCTCTTCTCTACCCGAACGTCGGCAACCACTGTACCAAACGCAGAGCATAAGCCGGGGTGGATCGGCACCAAAGTGCGTCGCATACCTATTGCACGGGCGAGCTCAGCGCCATGCGCTGGGCCAGCACCACCGAATGCGATGAGGTCAAAATCGCGGTAATCAAGACCACGTTCAATGGTGACCCGGCGCACTGCCGTTGCCATGTTATCGTTAATAGTTTCAATGATCGCCAACGCAGCCTCCTCAGTGCTCAAGCCGAGTGCGTAAGCAACCTTCTTAACAGCGTTATAGGCAGCAGCACGGTCAAGCTGGATACGCCCGCCAAGAAAAAACTTCGGGTCAATGCGACCGAGTACCACATTGGCATCAGTCACTGTCGGCTCTTCACCTCCCTTACCGTAACAGGCTGGACCCGGTTCAGCGCCAGCAGATTTGGGGCCTACCTTCAAAAGGCCGTCCTGACCAACATGAGCGATCGAGCCACCGCCGGCACCGATAGTGGTAAAATCAATATGCGGGGCGACTACATTAATGCCCCAATCGAGAGCTATCTGGGGCACTGATCGGTAATTACTATCTTCGATCACGCCGACATCACAACTCGTACCACCCATATCAAAGGTCACCGCATTTTCTGTACCTTTAACGGAGGCAAAATAATGGCCGCCGATCACCCCGCCGGCCAGACCTGAAAGAAAGATTTCAGCCGCACGGTCAGGTGCGCTTTTCGATAGCATCTGTCCACCATTCGATTTCATGATCGCTAGCGGCGCCCCTAGAGAGCGTTCCTTCAGCTCCCGTTCAAGATCAGTGATAAAATTTTGCAACATCGGTCGTACAGAGGCGGCAAGAATCGTAGTCGTCGCTCGGGGATATTCGCGCCAGATCGGTGCTACTTCGTGGGAGAGCGACACGGGAATATCAGGAAAGCGTGCCCGCAGCGCCTTGCCGAGAGCAATCTCATGAGCCGGGTAGAGATAACTGAAGAGAAAGTTCACCGCGATAGAACAGTTAGGGTCAAGCGCTACTTCCACTGCCTTCAACACTCGCCTAATTTCAGCGTCATCTAGTCGCGTGACGACACGACCCTGATAATCGATACGCTCACTGACGCCCACACAATCTCGCCTCGAGACTCCAGAATCGGGCCGCTTCCAACTGAGATCATAGGCATAAGGTCGAGAGATACTGCCGATTAGAGGAATATCTTGAAAACCTTCTGTAGCACTGTAGAGTACTCTTGCGCCCGTACCCTGCAGACGCGCATTGGTAGCGATCGTAGTACCGAGGACAAAATGGCGCACCTCCTCGGGCGCAATGCCCGAACCGTCAAACGCATCCAATACGCCAATCTCCGGTGAACGAACCGTGCTTGGCCTTTTGGTCACCAAGATGTTCCCCACCTCGTCGATGGCGACAAGGTCGGTATTAGTTCCGCCAGTGTCTATTCCTACCCGCAACAAAGGCCACCTCCTGTACTTCTCAGCATTTTAACACATCTTACCCCCACCTTAAAAAAGAAAAACTGATTTGTGGAATAGCAATCGTATATAATACACCAAACCTATACTTTCCTAGGATAGCAAGCATGTTTGAAGGTTTTAGTAAGAAAAAGATCAGCGTTTCAGATACGAAAATCAATTTAGTTACTGCCGGTAATGGACCTCCTCTCCTTCTCCTTCATGGTTACCCACAAAACCATGTGATGTGGCATAAAGTGGCACCAAGCCTAACCAAAATGTTTACTTTGGTTATCACAGATCTACGCGGATATGGAGATAGTGGAATTCCAGAACCTGATAAGGATCACTATAATTATTCCAAGAGAGCAACCGCTAAAGATCAAATTGAGGTTATGGATTTCTTAGGATATCCAGAATTTATGGTTTGTGGTCATGATAGAGGGGGGCGAGTTGCCCATCGAATGACTTTGGATTATCCAGATAAGGTTTTGAAGTTATGCGTATTAGATATTGTTCCTACTTATCGTGTTTTTGCGGATATTGATAAGGAACTGGCAACAAGCTACTGGCATTGGTTGTTTCTCATTCAACGCCATCCAGTGCCGGAAACGATGATATCCAATAACTTAGAATTTTATTTGAAGACCCTATTTGGAGCCTGGGGTGGGAGTGCAGATATAGTCACCAAGGACGCATTTGCAGAGTATCAAAGGTGTTTTAAAAATCCCAATGTTTTACATGCTACTTGCGAGGATTACAGGGCAGGAGCGTCTATTGATCTAATGCATGACTACGAAGATTTAAATACCAAAATCACGTGTCCAGTGTTGGCTCTGTGGGGACAGTTTGGAGCCATGCATAATAGGTACGATGTTGTAAGTGCTTGGGAAGAGCGCGCGCTTCACGTAAGTGGCTGGCCAATCAGATCAGGACATTTTATACCAGAAGAAGCACCAAAACCGATAATTGATTCTTTGTCTAAATTTTTTGCCTAATTCTACTAGTCCACTGAAAAAAAAATTGTTCATTCTTCGATAATTTCTACTCTAATGCTTCTTCTATACAACCTGTTGAATTTTATAGATTAAAATAAGTATAAAAGAACCCTTGATCGGTCTACTTAAGCCCTATACTAGTCCTAACGTTGGCGAAATCCAATCTATCCAGTAAATTCCGTCATGGAACAATAGAGGAAGCCTCATGATCACTTATATCAAACAGGGTAAGAGCGAAGCCGCCATTGCCGAAGCGGACGCTAAGGTTCGGGCTACGGTTGAAGATATCCTTGACGACATAAAAAATCGGGGCGATACAGCCGTTCGAGAGATGGCGGAAAAGTTTGACGGCTATGCACCCGCAAACTTCCGACTTTCTCAATCAGAAATCGAAGAAGCGATCGACCAAGTCCCCGTGGGAGATATCAACGACATAAAATTCGCTCAAGCCCAGGTTAGGAATTTTGCGGAAAAACAAAAAGAATGTCTTCTAGACCTCGAGGTCGAAACACTTCCCGGGGTAATTCTTGGTCATAAGAACGTGCCCGTAAATTCAGTCGGCTGTTATGTACCCGGTGGCAAATATCCCATGGTGGCTTCAGCTCATATGAGTGTTGTTACGGCGAAAGTAGCCGGCGTCGCACGGATAGTGGCGTCAGCGCCACCTCAAGGCGGAAAGCCACATCCGGCAATTATCGCTGCCATGCAAATGGCTGGAGCTGATGAAATACTGATTCTGGGTGGCATCCAGGCAGTCGGCGCTATGGCACTTGGTACCGAAACACTAGCCGAGGTTGATATGCTAATTGGGCCAGGAAATATGTTCGTTGCTGAAGCTAAACGTCAGTTGTTCGGCCGAGTCGGGATCGACCTTTTTGCTGGGCCAACAGAAACTCTGGTCATCGCCGATGAAAGCGTTGATGCTGAAATCTGCGCTGTCGACCTTCTAGGTCAAGCGGAGCACGGGCCAACCTCTCCAGCCACCCTTATCACCAATTCAAAAACACTAGCAGAGGCGACAATGGCCGAGGTAGATCGCCAACTGAAAGTTCTTCCTACTGCTAAAATTGCCCGTGAATCCTGGGCTAACTTCGGATCCGTAATTTTATGCGAAACTGCAGAAGAAATGCTCGAAGAAGCAGATCGGCTAGCATACGAGCATGTTCAAGTGATGACCGAGGATCCAGACTATTTCGCTAACAATTTGACTAACTACGGCGCTCTTTTCTTGGGCCCCCGCACCAACGTTTCCTTTGGTGATAAGGTCATAGGCACTAACCACACCTTACCTACAAAAAAAGCTGCGCGCTACACCGGTGGCCTATGGGTTGGCAAGTTCATGAAGACCTGTACTTACCAGAAAGTTGTCACCGATGAGGCCTCAGCACTGGTCGGCGGGTACTGCTCACGACTTTGCGCCATTGAGGGCTTCTCAGGCCACGGTGAACAGGCGAATATACGCGCAAGACGTTATGGCGGTTCGAACGTAGAACCCTATGGTGTCGTAACAAAATAATGAGTCTACCAAAGACTCCTACTTTTCGCCTTGATGGTCGCCGCGCCCTAGTTACCGGCGCGGGTCGCGGGATTGGACGAGCCGCTGCTGTCGCACTAGCCGATGCTGGCGCACATGTTTTTGCTGCAGCCCGAACCAAAAATGAAATTGAACTCTTGGCAGGTGAGATCGCGAACCAAGGCGGACAAGCAACGGCTTTGCCACTCGATGTGATGAATTCGACTGCGGTTAAAACTGCGATCAGTAATTACGGACCCTTTCAAATTTTGATTAATAATGCAGGTACGAATCGACCAGCATTACTTGAGGATATTTCAGAAGAAGATTATGATGCTGTAACGGATCTGAATGTTCGAGCCGTTGTTTTTCTCACCCAAGCCGTTGCTAAAGGCCTCCAAGATGCCGGGTTGCCCGGTTCAATTATTAATATCTCTTCACAAATGGGGCACGTGGGCGGGCCAAAACGAACTGTGTACTGCGCTACCAAACATGCGGTTGAAGGTGCCACTAAAGCATTAGCTTGGGAATTGGGGCCTAAAGGTATACGTGTCAATACACTTTGCCCTACCTTCATAAGGACACCCATGAGCGAACCAATGTTAAAGAATAAAGATTTTTACAATTTGGTCGTTAGATCTATCGCGCTTGGTCGGGTTGGAGAATTAGAAGACATCATGGGTGCAGTCGTCTATCTGGCATCGGATGCCTCGAGTCTGGTAACCGGATCGGCACTCATGGTCGATGGTGGCTGGACGGCGGCCTAAATATTTGAAATCCAAGCCCTGATTCTCGCGTCACGAATGGCATTTACAAACTCAATATAATAATTAGCTAAGAACTTATCAGCCTCTACATTTATTCAGACGCCTCAAAGCAAAGTACTATTCCAAAAATAACCAGCGATGAGAAAGTAAAAATAATTCTAATCATGTATAGCCTTCTCCAGCTGACAAGCAATTGTAGCAAAGACTGGATCTAATTTAATTTTATCACTGCTTTTTTTATTTATAGTTGTATTTTAGGTCATTGTAATTTTTCCTCTTATTTGCAGAGATCATTGGATGTTTAATGTCAAGTTTGCCTATATAGTAAATAGGCTATCAATGAATTTACATTTCCATAAGAAAATGATTTGAAAATGTACGCAGAGGTAAAGCTATTGGGGACTATTTAAGTTGAAAACTAAACCTGATGTTAGTGGTCGCAGGCATGTAGGAGTTGCGGAGGTCAGAGCCTCTTTTGATCCGCCAAATAGAGAGCCAATCAGCCTTGCGTTTTTTGCAAGACCGTTGGCAAATTTAATTACTCCAATGATTTTCAATATTGGGGTGACAGCTGACCAAGTGATCTTAGCTCGGCTATTTATTGGATTGCTTGCTCTTGTATTACTGGCACTTGGCGGATTCTGGACTAGTCTTGCCGGACTTATTGCTTTCTCTTTTGCATATATATTGGATTGTGTCGACGGCAACATATCCAGACTAGATGATAGTGGTAATTATTGGGGTAAATTTATCGATGGCTTTGCTGACGATATAGTTCTGTTTTCGACACCATTTGCTATAGGTATTGGCCTTTACGGTGCAAATAATAATATTACTCCAATAATCATAGGGGGCGTCATAAGTGTTATAGCACTTCTCACAGGCACTGCCCGACACAGGTTCGGCTTTGTGCGTGAATGGATGCTGGCCCAGACTGGGCCATTGAACGTAGAGGATTTGGCTAACCTTGAACGTTTTGACTCTCTTAGAAATAATCCGGTCCGATTAGCAATGAATTTATATTGTTTTGCACCCTGGCTCATATTAATACCTGATAATGGGTGGACGTATCTAGGTGTAATGCTAATACTGGCAACCGGAGCTAATTTGATTTGGATAGGAACTCTCGTTAGTCAGGCCAGCGCGGTGTTTAGACGCCCTAGAAAGGGTGCGCATGCAGGCCGGTCTGCCAATCAAAGAAAACATTAAGGAGCGTAAACTGTCGTCCTTACCACCGGCAGTACGCAAATGCTGAGACACCACCTATGTACTCATCCACTGAAGCGCTCAGGAGGATGTTACAATTCCGGTGCCGATTGATCGCTCCTTATCATTGAATGAGTTTACGACAAACCCAAAACTTGGATTATTGACAAGCGCATATCCGGTGAGTTGGTGGCTGGCGACAAAGTTATCGAAAGAGTTATTCAGTGTTATGTCGTCAGATATGATCAGCGTGTTGTGTGGCATAAGCGCTCTGGCAACAGCATACTCAAAAGCCATATGCGTAGCAGTGTGTAGACTGTCATGGACAAACATTTCTGCATTTTCTTCCATAAGAACATGTGGCAATAAAGCCTTTGCATCGCCCTCCCGATACTCCCATGCAGTTCTAAGAAATTCAGGAATCATACATCCAATATCTTCTCGGTGGATTGTCTTATCCATCGTCAATTCTCCCTTTTGTGGAGGGATATCAATCGAAATAACCTGACCATTTCCATTCTTATATGCAGCTGCCACTAAATACACCGTTCCACGCCCATACTCAGTACCCGTCTCGACAATAACCTTTGGCTGGAATTCGCGAGCCAGAGCATAGGTAAGCTCATAAGACCCTCGTCGAGCAATAAATTGTTTCCAAAGAGGCTTA
>CAYRUX010000221.1:0-28224 GCA_964427515.1 uncultured Rhizobiaceae bacterium | reverse complement strand
CACACCATCGTAGTGTCCGTCTCCAAATAAGTTGCTTTGCTGTGTTCCCCAGAGAGCCGTAGCAGCTAAATCTTCGTTTACGGCTGGGTGAAAATGAATATTTTGGTGTTCTAAATGGCTTTTTGCTTGCCACAGAGCTTTATCGAAATTCCCAAGGGGTGACCCTCGATATCCTGAAATATAGCAGGCTGTATTAATTTTATTTTTAATGTCGCGCTGATGCTGTAGCATTGGAAGACGCACCAACGCTTGAGTACCAGTCATAAATACCTTGCTCGCTTCAACAGTGTATTTGTCGTCGAGTGACATCTCGGCGAGCTTCATAGACGCTCCATTCATTTGTTTGTAGCAAAAGCTATAATTACAAAATTGCTGTATCTTATCATTAAATACCCTTTCATTACACTAAAGTATTTCTGGTCAGGAGTTCCGTTACAAGGCAAACAATAACAGTAATTAAGCTAACATTTTTATTCTGAAATTTGGTTCGTTTATATTCGTAAGGTGAATCATTAAAATTTTGACGAGTATTTTTTGTCCAAACTTGGTATTTAATCTCCAATCAAATACCGTGACCAAACATCGAGTTGATTGGCAACTTTTTGTGGCTGAATGAAGTCAATATTCACAGGTTAATTTATTTTTCAAACACTTCAAAAATTACGTTAAGGATTTAATAGAGTTTTTCCAGAGAGTTTTTATAAATTTGGAGGATTTTGTGCCTCCTAAGTTTTAGCGTTGGCGTCAAAAGTTCATTGTCAATCGTAAATGGTTCTTTAGCGACTAAAAATCCTTTAATTCGCTCGATAGCCGATAGTTGTTTGTTGGTGCGTTCTACAGCAGGTGCTAGAGCCTGAATAAAATGGTTGTCTTTAGAAAGGTTTAACAGGGTTTCTTCAGAACTATTTTCTGAAACCCAATTATCCGTGAAATCCTTCTCAGGAACAATTAGAGCGACTGCATGAGGTTTCCCTTCTCCATAGATCATTGCTTGATCAATTTGAGGTTGGAGAGTCAGTATGCTTTCAATTTTTTGTGGAGATAGGTTATCCCCACCTGACAGAATTATGATATCCTTTTTTCTGTCTGTTATTTGAATATAGCCATCCTCATCTATTTCCCCTATGTCGCCGGTATGGAGCCAATCGTCTTGTATAGCACTTTGAGTAAGTTCTTCATCATTCCAGTAGCCATTCATGATCAACTTGCCTCGGGCTAAAATTTCACCATCATTCGCTAATTTGACCTCCACGCCAGTTAGTGGAGGGCCGACAGTGTGTAACTTGGTTTTGTTAGGGATGTTGCAGCTAATGACTGGACCTGCCTCCGTTTGGCCGTAACCTTGCAGCAGGCGGACACCTAGAGCTGTAAAGAACATACCTACTTCCTGGTTTAGCGGTGCCCCTCCAGATATCATTGCTTTTAAATTACCTCCAAATCTAGCCCGAACTTTATCCCTGACGAGGCGTTCCAATAGGGCATTAGTCAGTCGTTGCACTAGCGTCAGTTGATTTGGAAAGTTATGATTTTTAGTGCCCAGTGTAATAGCAGTATTGAAGAGGGTTTGTTTGGTTTTACTTTGGCGCTTGAGAGCTAAGGTAATGCGTCGATGCATAACTTCATATAATCGGGGAACACTGACCATAATTGTAGGTCTTGCTTCAAGTAGGTTTGTGCTTAACGTATCGACACTTTCTGCATAGTATATTTCAGCCCCTATAGAAATCGGAAAATATAGCCCCGCGGTATGTTCATAAGCGTGAGATAGTGGTAAAAAAGACAAAAATACCTCTTTACCGAGCCCTAATAGCTGCAATATTTCGTGTGCCCCCATACAATTCGTTATAATTGCTTCGTGGCTGAGCATGACGCCTTTTGGTTTGCCCCCGGTTCCTGAAGTATAAATTATGCAAGCGGTATCTTGCCGTAATATACCATCTGAGATTTGGAAAATATTTTTGGCAGAGTCTGCAATTGTATTGAGAATATTATTCCAGTGATGCAAAGAGGTGGATTGGCTGGTCGCGACTATATCTTCGATCGCCACAACAAATTGTGTTGAATTTATATTTGCCGCTGCGGCTAGTACATTTTTCGCTAGGGTTTCGTTCGAGACTATAACACCTATAGCATTACTGTCGGAGAGGATATGTTGATGATCCGAAATAGTGTTAGTAATGTAAGTTGGAACGGTAATTGCACCGATGGACATTATTGCGAGATCAGCGATTGCCCATTCGGGTCGATTTTCGGAAACGATTGCAACTCGGTCTCCTTTCTTGACCTCTAAATTTTTGAGGGCAATCGCAAGTTTTGTTACCGTATCTGCAACTATTTTCCAGGAGAGCGCCTGATATTCCCCGCTGCTTTTTTTTTCCCAGAGAAAAGGGTTTTCCCCAAACTTTTCGGCGTTATTGAAAAACATTTCAGGTAAACTGTTCCAGTTACTATAGTTCACTTTTAGCCTCCTCCTTTGAGCCGAACCCTTCCTATATAATAACAGTTAAAAATATAATGCACTAATTAGCTCATTTGTATGGCTTCTTGCCTTTTTAGAGACCGCATACTACCTCATATAATAAAACTATTAAAACATTGGTATACTTTTACTTAGGAGAGGGCTTTGCAGAAATTGTTGGAGCAATTACCTAATTGGAATTTAAATGATCTTTACCCCAGTCCAAGTAGTGACGAATTAAAGAATGATCTGGCTAAAGTTGGTAAATTATCCCGCATCTTTAACGAAGAAATTGCTGGTACATTAGACTCACTTGACGGAAGTGAGCTTGGAAATTTGTTGGAAAAATATGAGGACATTCAGGCGATTTTAGGCCGCCTATCAAGTTATGCTTATCTTTATTACTGTACCAGAATGGATGCCCCTGAATCAGCCAAAATCTTTCAAAATTTATCTGAGGCAGTAAGCGATATTTCTAATAACTTAGTTTTTTTTACTATTGAGTTAAATCAACTAAGTGATGGGGATTTAAACGAGCGCTTGAAAGTTTCATCCTTCAGGCATTATTCCCCTTGGATAAGGGATATACGAGCTTTAAAACCATATCAGCTTTCCGAAGATTTGGAGCGTTTGCTTCATGAGAAGGAGGTGTCTAGCCGTTCTGCGTGGGTGCGCCTATTTGATGAAACCATTGATGGCCTTAGATTCTCGGTTGATGATAACTTATTGACTGCTACAGAGGCACTCGACCTAATGTCGCATGAGAGTTCTGATAAACGATATTCTGCGGCAAAATCAATTGGTCAAGTATTCGGTGATAATATCCGTATATTTTCTTTAATTTTAAATACCCTTACTAAAGAAAAGGAAACCGAAGATAGGTGGCGAGGATATCCTGAACCAATATCTGCCAGAAATTTGAGTAATCAGGTAGAGGGCACCGTAGTTAATGCCTTGATTAAGGCCGTAAAAGAAAGTTATCCCACCCTGTCGCATCGCTATTATGCTTTAAAAGCAAAGTGGTTAGGAGGAGAAATTTTAGATTATTGGGATCGGAACGCTCCTCTTCCTGGTAACGACGACCGTGTTATTCCATGGGAAGAGGCCGTTGATCTGGTTATCTCGGCTTATCAGGATTTCTCTCCACAGTTGGCTGACGTTGGCAAGCAATTCTTTAATAAACCTTGGATAGATGCCAGCCCTGCCCCAGGGAAGGTTTCGGGAGCATTTGCTCACCCAACCGTACCCGGGGTTCACCCCTATCTATTGCTAAATTACCAAGGCAAATCTCGAGATGTAATGACTTTAGCTCATGAGCTTGGGCATGGCATTCATCAAATGCTTGCAGCTCCTAAAGGAGTTTTAATGTCAGACACACCATTAACACTGGCAGAAACAGCCTCTGTATTTGGCGAACAACTTGCATTTCAGGCTCTTCTTGCCGCAGAAACACTCCCCGAAAGGCGGCGTTTCCTTCTAGCAGGCAAGGTAGAAGACATGCTGAATACTGTGATCCGTCAAATTGCTTTTTGTGAATTTGAACGTCTGGTACACGATGAACGAAGAAAGGGTGAACTGACACCGGAGATGTTAGGTGACATATGGCTATCTGTTCAATCTGAGAGTCTTGGGCCGTCGTTAAGGTTTGACGAGGAATATAAATACTTTTGGGCATACATACCCCATTTTATTCACTCTCCCTTCTATGTGTATGCGTATGCGTTTGGTGATTGTCTTGTAAATTCCCTTTATTCTGTTTATCAGAAATCAGGTAATGGGTTTGAGGCAAAATATATAGAGATGTTGTCAGCTGGAGGCACTCTACGTCACAAAGAATTGCTTAAGCCATTTGGATTAGACGCGGCCGACTCGAATTTTTGGTTTCGAGGACTCACTATCATCTCGGATATTATTGATCAGTTAGAAGCCGAGTTTTAAAAATATGGAATATGAAAAAAATAGAGCAAGCGGAAGGATGCGGCGGTATGCCCGGGTAGGTTCGGCTGCTGGCGGGTTAACTGCACGCCTTTTAGGGCAAAGATATCTGGGGCTTCCGTCCGATTCATCAAAAAATGCTACAGAATTGAAGCAAGTTCTTGGTAATTTAAAGGGGCCTTTGATGAAGGTTGCGCAATTGTTAGCAACCATACCAGATGGTCTCCCTGAGGACTATATAAATGAATTAAGGGAACTGCAATCTCAAGCGCCAGCCATGGGTTGGGCTTTCGTGAAAAGGCGAATGACGACTGAGTTAGGTTCAGATTGGCATACACTTTTTGATGAGTTTAGTCAAAAAGCCAGTGCAGCCGCTTCGCTGGGACAGGTTCACAAGGCGCTTAGCAAAGAGGGTTATCGTCTTGCTTGCAAGCTTCAGTATCCAAATATGGAGTCAACGGTTGAAGCAGATTTAAAGCAACTTAAAATATTATTTGCATTATACCGTCGTTATGATTCGGCTATTGATACTAGCCAAATATTTGTAGAATTAACTGCGAGACTTCGGGAAGAGCTAGATTATCATCGAGAAGCTATGCATATTTCTTTATATGGACATATTCTTAAAAATGAGCCAGGTGTTAATGTCCCAGAAGTATACAAAGTCCTGTCGACCCGGCGCCTTTTAACTATGTCTTGGTTAGATGGAGACGAAATTCTTAAAACTGTTTCCCTGCCCGAACATATACGTAATCAAGTGGCAACAAATATGTTTACAGCTTGGTACCTTCCTTTCTACCAATTTGGAATATTACATGGAGACCCCCATTTAGGTAACTATAGTATATGTGAAGATGGAAGCGTTAATTTGCTAGATTTCGGATGTATTCGAATTTTCCCGTCTGAGTATGTTCAGGGCCTAATCCATTTCTATAGAGGAGTACAGAATAATGATCGGGGCAGAATGTTACACGCTTTTGAAAATTGGGGTTTTCAAAACTTATCATGTGAAATGGTAGATGCTCTTTCTATATGGGCTAAATACATTTATGGGCCACTTACTGATGATCGATGTCGACTTATAGATGAATCCGGATCAGGAAAATTTGGTGGTTCTGTTGCAATGAAGGTTCATAAGGAAATTCGGCGGCTAGGTGTTGTAACTCCCCCTCGAGAGTTTGTGTTGCTTGACCGATCGGCAATTGGTTTAGGGTCAGTTTTTCTGCATCTATCAGCAAAGTTGAATTGGCACAGGGCATTTGAGGAGTTGATAGATAAGTTCGACTCGAAGACTCTTGCATCAAAACAAGAAAGCGTTTTGAAGTATTGTCACGTTCCTAATGCAGCTTAAAGTTTATTTAATTTGACCTTAAAGGTTAAAAGAATTTAACAATGTTTGATAAATTGCGACTCAGTACTTGGCAAATCGCATGCGGCACGGCATTGTGTGCGGCGAATTTTTAGTAGTTGCCGAATTTAATAAGGAAGGGTTATGAAAATCGGGGTTCCAAAAGAGGTGCTTAATGGAGAAACCCGGGTTGCTGTGTCTCCAGATTCTGTAAAAAAATTCATTGGTATCGGGTTGGATGTTCTTATTCAGTCTGGAGCGGGAGATAGCGCATCTATGGCAGATGTACTATTTAAGTCTGAAGGCGCTACAATAATTTCAGAGGCCAAGGAAGTTTATGGGCAGGCTGATATTATATTGAAAGTCGCGTCTCCCCTTACTGGAGGTAGCTCAGAGGTTAACGAGGTCTCAATGATGAAGCCTGATGCAATCTTAATTGGATTGTTGAACCCTTTATTTTCGCAAGATCAAGTTAAAGCATATGCCAAGCACGGTCTAACTAGTTTTGCTATGGAGTTAATTCCTCGCATTAGCCGTGCACAGAGCATGGACGCTCTTTCTTCACAAAGTAATATTGCCGGATATAAGGCGGTGATAGATGCTGCTAATGCTTTCGGACAGGTATTACCCATGATGATGACTGCTGCTGGCACGTTGGTGCCTGCTAAAGTAGTAGTTATGGGAGCAGGCGTTGCAGGATTACAGGCTATAGCAACTGCACATCGCTTAGGGGCCGTGGTTAGCGCATTCGATGTTCGACCAGCAGTTAAGGAGCAGGTTGAAAGTCTTGGAGCAAATTTTATAGATGTTGAAAATACTATGTCTGAAAGTGCAGAAACAACTGCTGGATATGCTGAAGAAATGGATACTAATTATCAGAATCGTCAGGCTGCAGTTATAGCCGAAACTTTGGAGAATCAGGACATTTGTATAACTACGGCACAAATTCCAGGAAAGAAAGCTCCAGTTTTGATTACTGAGGATATGGTTCGTAACATGAAAAATGGGTCAGTAATTGTCGATTTGGCGACTGAGACCGGGGGTAATTGTGAGTTAAGTGAATATGACACGGTGGTGAAAAAGCATGGAGTAACCATAATCGGGTACAGTAATTATCCAGCAAGGATCCCAGCGGACACGAGCGTTCTTTATGCACGCAACTTATATAACTTCATTGTTCCGATGATTAATACAGAAACAGCAGAACTTGCCATCGATTGGGAAGATGAAATTATTAAAGGGTCATTATTAACACGCGGTGGATCTGTGGTTCACGAAGCGTTAAGTGAGAAGGCTGCGTAATATGGAACACGTAGTAGAGCTTCACCCCTTAGTTATAGCAATTACTATATTTATATTGGCTGTTTTTGTCGGTTATTACGTAGTTTGGCGGGTCACTCCAGCTTTGCATACTCCCTTAATGTCAGTTACCAATGCAATTTCGAGCGTGATAATTGTGGGTGCACTATTAGCGGCTGCACCAGTGGATGGAAGTTTAGCAAAGATATTAGGAGGAATTGCTGTTGGGCTGGCCGCAGTTAATATATTCGGTGGTTTTACTGTAACTCAGCGAATGCTTCAGATGTATAAGAAAAAATAGGTACTGCGGTTATGACAGCCAACCTCTCGGCGATTCTTTATCTTATTGCTAGCGTTTGCTTTATTATGGCATTGCGAGGCCTTTCTTCCCCATCGTCTGCAAGAGCCGGTAATATATTCGGCATAATTGGAATGGTAATTGCCGTTGGAACCACGATGGCTCAGCCTGGAGTAGAGGACTATCTCTGGATAATTATTGGTATTCTGGTCGGTGGACTTCTGGGGGTTGGTATAGCGTTAAAAATTAAAATGACGGCTATGCCTCAACTGGTAGCCGCTTTCCACAGTCTGGTAGGTCTGGCTGCCGTATTGGTAGCGGCAGCCGCATTATTATCGCCCGATATATTCAATATTGCGGTAGATGGCGACATCCGTCTTATCAGTAGAATAGAGATGAGTATTGGGATGGTAATTGGTGCTATCACTTTTACGGGGTCAATTATTGCTTTTGCTAAGTTACAGGAATTAATGACTGGATCACCATTAATATTCACTGGCCAGCGCATGTTTAACCTCGGTGTTGCTCTTGCAATTGTAGCGTTGGCAACGATCTTTTGTTTTGATCAATCGGAAACAATATTTTGGGCAATGACGGGTTTGGCACTCATATTTGGTGTTCTGATTATTATTCCAATTGGTGGCGCAGATATGCCTGTGGTCATCTCGATGCTTAACTCTTACTCAGGATGGGCTGCTGCCGGTATAGGTTTCACTTTAGAAAACACAGTTCTAATTGTAGTGGGCGCATTGGTCGGATCTTCTGGAGCAATTTTAAGTTATATAATGTGTAAAGGTATGAATCGTTCCTTTATAAGCGTTATTCTTGGAGGTTTTGGTGGTGAAGACTCTGAAGTTAAGAAAAGCGAAAAACCGCATAAGGCTGGAAGTGCAGATGATGGTGCTTTCATTTTATCTAATGCTGGATCAGTAATAATTGTTCCTGGTTATGGGCTCGCTGTCGCTCAGGCACAGCATGCCGTTCGGGAGATGGTTGAAGAGTTACATAAAAAAGGAGTTAAGGTTCGTTACGCGATCCATCCAGTAGCCGGAAGAATGCAAGGGCACATGAATGTATTATTAGCAGAGGCAAATGTTTCCTATGACGATGTTTTCGAGCTAGATGAGATCAATAGTGATTTTTCCAGTACCGATGTTGCATTCGTGATTGGAGCTAATGATGTAGTCAATCCTACAGCTAAAACAGACCCTCAAAGCCCCATAGCTGGAATGCCAATTCTAGATGTTGAGAACGCTAAGACAGTATTATTTGTTAAACGTTCTTTATCTCCCGGATACGCAGGTGTAGACAATCCCGTTTTTTATAACCCAAACACGATGATGCTATTTGGAGATGCAAAAAAAATGGTCGAAGCAATAGTAAAGTCCATTTAAAGAATATTTATGAGGGAAATCCTCGTACGTTTAAATGGCGAGGATAGAGTTAATTGAAAACGTTTTGGATATGTATTTAAAAAGAAGCAGTTAGTCCTCGCGCGAAGAACGTTTGCGAGCAACCTTTCTTGCTCGTCTTATTGCCTCTGCTTTTTCGCGAGCTCTCTTTTCAGATGGTTTTTCATAATGTCTACGCATCTTCATCTCGCGAAAGATTCCTTCACGCTGCATTTTTTTCTTTAAGGCTTTTAGAGCCTGATCTACATTATTTTCCCTAACGACAACCTGTACCAACTAAATGCCCTCACAATAACCATTTAAACTAGAGAGGGCGCGTCATAGCATGTTGCGAGCTTCCTGTGAAGAGGTCAATTGTAAATTCTTTATATTTTAATTTGCGCGTAGATCGTCTAACCTGTTCTGATGGGGTTTAAATGTTTAGTGTAATCATATGGCAATTTTGAAAATCGCGCGCATGGGTCACCCAATATTGTTGCAACCGGCATGTAAAATTAATAGTCCGAATGCACTGGAAGTTGGCCGGCTGATTGAAGATATGATTGATACATTAGAAGAAGTGTCTGGTGCAGGTTTGGCAGCCCCTCAGGTTCATGCGTCACTTCGCCTAGTAATGTTTCATGTTCCAAATAAGAAAGCATCTATAGAAGATGGTGAAACAAGCGAGGGTTGCCCATTCACGGTTTTGATTAACCCTAGAATTGAAGTGGTTGATAATGAGTTAATTGATGGTACGGAAGCATGTCTATCTTTACCTGGTCTTGCTGGGATAGTACCAAGATATAGACGTATTCGATATACGGGATGGGATCATTTAGGAAATGCTATAGATAGAACTGCTCATGGTTATCATGCGAGGGTAGTTCAACACGAGTGTGATCACCTAGATGGTGTGCTCTATCCTATGCGAATGAAAGATCTTTCAACGCTGACATTCACAAGTGAAATATTCAGAAAAGAAGTTGGGGTGTAAGTCTGGTGGCAGTTTCCAACAAATTTTTCGATAAGGACAAAGATTCTTTAATTTTGGCTGTGTTAGAGCACGCGCCGTTTGACGGTTGGAGTGATGACACTTTGGTGACTGCCGCTAATCAGATTGGTTTTGGTGTTAATACTGCAAGAAGGATATTTAATAAAAGTGGCCCTTCAATGATTGAGTATTATTCATCTTGGGCTGACCGACGTATGATAGAAAGTGTAAAGGCACATTCTATTAATGAATTGGGAGTGCGTAGAAGGGTCGGTCATATAGTCAGGACACGGTTTGAGCAGAACGAAAGATATCGAGAAGCCATACGCAGGGCGCTGGCTTGTCTAGCTTTGCCTCAAAATGCGATATTATCAATGAAATGTCTCTACAGAACAGTAGATTCTATATGGTTTTTAGTAGGAGATAAGTCTACTGACTACAATTTTTATACAAAACGTACTTTGCTTGCTGGGGTATACGGTGCAACGTTGCTTTACTGGCTTGATGATATGTCAGAGGAATATCAGGAAACCTGGGAATTTTTAGATCGAAGACTCGATGGAATCATTCGAGTTGGACGATTTCAAAAGGTAATTCGAGGTATTTTTCCTGACCACAATATAGCCCTAAGGGCGCTTCGCCGTTATTAAATCATCGCATACGTTAGTATTAAAACGTAGAAATTAATCTGAATTGATAAGTTTCAGGATTCTGGTTTTTCGGGAACACGAGCGGTTTGGTTAACTCTCCAAGTTTGTAGAGCCTCCGCGACAGTTTCATCCTTAACTGAAAGTATAGCTGCAGCAAACAGCGCCGCATTTATAGCCCCTGGTTTACCAATAGCAAACGTAGCTACTGGTATCCCGGCAGGCATCTGTACCGTTGACAACAGGCTATCCATACCCTTAAGAGACGCACTCTCCATTGGAACTCCTAAGACAGGTAAGGACGTTAGTGCTGCCGTTACACCTGCGAGATGTGCAGCCCCGCCTGCCCCAGCTATAATTACTTGTAGGCCACTTTGAACTGCGTTTTCGCAATACAGTGTGTGTCTGGCGGGAGTCCGGTGCGCTGAAATAATTCGCGCCTCGTGAGAAATTTGAAGTTTATCTAAAGTAAGGGCGACGTGTTCCATAACTGGCAAGTCTGATTGACTCGCATTAATAATTCCTACTCGTGGTTGTATCTTATTCACGATTTTAAAATCCTTTTTATGTCTAAAAATTTGTTTCCAATAAATACCGCTCTAAGTATAGCGCACAAACCATTATATTTGTGAGACAGTGAAATATTCCTAACTGAGTTGCACTGCTCAAGCTTTAAATATGTAACATCATCAAGAAATTAGGTCGTTCTGATATTACTTCAGAATATGAGAGTGTCCGGTCGTGTTCAAGTAGCTGATGAGATTTGGGAAATATATATTTAGAATATCGGTAAAATTAATCATTTTAAATATTTGCAATGTCTTTAGTGCCATTTAGTTCTTAAATCATTGAGTTTAATGATAGATTTTAAGCGGTAAGAGCGATAACTATTTAAAAATGTTCCGGCTGGACACAACATCAATCCTTTAAGTTGAGATATTTAATTTTAAGGCGCGGTTGAAGGTAGGAAAGAATCGAATTAGGTAATTGGAACTAAACTGCATATGAGGCCATTCAAGTGGCTAAAGAAGCAATGTACTTAAGAAGTTGTTTGTAGAATCAGTCAAAGAGACAGACAACCTTCTGTACGCATCGCGTTTGATACAGAACAGTAATTTTAAATAACATTTCTTAGAACAAAAATTAAAGGTTGTTAATTTTAGTTTGTATAGCCAGGGTCATTAATCAGATTAATTTGATTGATTTCTGTGCATTTAAGCTATGAGGTTAGTTAATAAGCCACTTTCTAGAATGGCGATTTCATCTTTAAGAGCCAATTTTCGCTTCTTCATCCGTCTCATTCTTATATCATCACTTTCGTGATCACCCACCAGTCTTCCAATTAAGTCGTCTAAATCGCGATGTTCAATTCTTAAAGACACTAGCCGTTGTGTATCAATTTCACTGTCCATTATTCACCCGTTATAGTTACATAGTAAAACCATTAATGACTTGAGACATAACAAAATTTATTAAGAAAATCGAGACCGAAATAGCTTTTTACTTAATTAAAATTACACTTAGGTATTTTTGGAATGCTTAATAATTTGAATCCATTGAAAATATTTCGTAACATTTGTTTTTGGAGGGGGGTAGACTATATTATACAGTCGCTCCATTTAATTGGGCTCAGGCGAGCCACTTTCGTTTGTTGATAATATGAATAATAATTACCAAGAATCAGAGGTCATGCGCATAATTGGGTTTGGTATGGCGATTGAGTTTATATCGGGGAACAATGTATACTAAGGTGGATAGAATTGAGATTACAAACGAACTGGGATGTGATGATTATATCGCTACTCTGGCAGCGAAGCACGCTAGTCTAGAAAAGGCGATACAAGACGAATTCCAGAAGCCCGTTCCAAATACCCTCTCTCTTGCCGAGCTAAAACGTAAAAAGCTCAGGGTAAAAGAGCAAATATGTGTAGAGCTTGAAAAGAATTGTGACAAAGGGCGTGAATTTGGGTTTCAGATCAGATAGGTTTTGCCAGCTAATTATTTAGCGGGTTAATTTTTTTATTGTATTACTGGTGCTGAAACCAGGTTCAGTTTTGGCAAGTATAACTTCACCTCCGGATGCCCTGACAACATCTGCGCCAACTACCTCCTCCATATTGTAATCATCTCCCTTAATGAGAACATCGGGTAGTATTGTTTTGATTAATTCAATGGGGGTTTCGTCGCTAAAAATAATGATTAGATCTGTAAACTTCAATGAAGCTAAAACCTGTGCGCGTGCGCTTTCCGTCTGAACCGGTCGACTCTCGCCCTTTAATTTACGGACGGAAGTATCGCTGTTTAAGGCAACAATTAGCTTATCACATGCTTCTTTACTTTGGCGTAAAAGTGAAATATGCCCCGGGTGGAGTAAATCAAAGCAACCATTGGTAAATCCTATCTTAATATCATCATTTTGCCAGGATTTAACCAGTTTAAATGCTTCGGAAGGGGAGGGAGTTTTTAAGTCCAGAAAGTTTAGGTCATTTGCTCTTACTGCACGGAGCAGATCTTCAGAAAATACCGCTGCTGTGCCTAGTTTTGATACAACAATGCCTGCGGCAAAGTTAGCTAAAGACGCAGCGTGAACTAGATCCAATTTTTGTGCAATAGCACTTGCCACTGTGGCAACCACAGTATCTCCTGCTCCGGAGACGTCATAAACTTCATGAGCTTGAGTGGGTAAATGTTCAATTTTATCGTCAGAAGTAATAAGGGTCATCCCATCCTGACTTTTTGTAACGAGAATTGCTTCAATTTTTAGCTCTTTTATCAAATTTTTTCCTGCGACAACGATTTCATTAGCATTTTGTACGGGTAGGTTGGTGGCTTGGCCAAGCTCCTGGCGATTCGGAGTGATGATCGTTGCTCCGGAATACCGCCGGTAGTTTTCCCCTTTAGGGTCAACTATAATTGGTTTGTTGTTCAATCTTGCGTAGCCGATTAGATCCCGGCATACTTCGTCCGAGAGAATGCCTTTAGCATAGTCTGAAAGTATTAGTACATCGCAATCCTGAATGATATCCTTTGCTATCCAGAGCAATTTTCGTTTGCTTTCTTCACTGATCCAAGAAACCGTCTCGCGGTCAGCTCGGAGAAGTTGTTGGCCACCGGCAACAAATCTTGTCTTTTCTGTTGATGTTCTATCAGGCTCTACGATCAGATGAGGTTCTACTGTGTTCTCCTGCCCGATCATGTAAGTAAGAGTTTTTCCTATTGCATCGTCTCCTACAATGGACAGCAAAGTAGTTTTCGCTCCCAAGCCGATCAAATTACGCGCTACATTGCCAACACCACCTAACATGGTAGTTTCGTGCTTAATTTGTATGATTGGGACAGGTGCTTCTGGAGAAGTGCGATCTACATGCCCGTAAATAAACCTGTCAAGCATAAGATCGCCAAGGCAAAGCACGCGTGACTTGCTAAGTAGTTCTATGTAAGAAGCTAGATTTGTCGGTATTTTCATTTTTGTTTCATCGAATTTGTGCGTAGATTAATATGGTTGTTTACAAAGTAGTTTAGAGTCTTATTTTATATAACATAACCGATATTAGTAACTTCTGACTACAGGTCACTTATCTTTGCTTGTTCTCATCGGTATGGTGGGCCAGAATTATTCCTTGGTAAAGAGGTGGAGATGCAACCAAATCCAAATTGGAAGAGAGAATATGAGTCGCGGCTTTGTTTGCCAGACGAAGTAGTAGGTAAGTTTGTTGATGGACAACGTTTAATATTACCTACGCTTGCAGGACAGCCCCCAAAGTTGCTTGCAGCGATGGGTCGGAGATTGGAAGAGGGAAGACTTGCTCGTCTTCGAATCGGAACCATTTTACCTGGACCTGACGTCTCAAAAGCGCTTTTAAAGCCTGAATATTCTAATGCATTTGAGTGGGATAGCTTATTTTGTAGTGCTGCAGATCGTAAGGGGGTGTCTGAAGGTTACTACCAGATGACCCCGATGCATTTTAGTCAGATGCCAAAAATTATGCGTGATTACATCAAGGTGGATGCTACAATGACTTTGGCCTCTCCACCCGATATTGATGGCTTTATGAGTTTAGGCATAAGTGTTGATTATACAAAGGAATTGACTCAAAGTTCTAATTTTTGTGCTGTTGAGGTTAACCCAAATGTACCACGAGTTAATGGTAACTGTCGGGTACATGTGTCTGAGGTAGATGCAATTGTTGAAAGTGATAATGAGATACTTGAAGTACCTAATCCTCCAGTAAAACTTGAAGACGAAAAGATTGGCGCATTTATAGCGGAGCGAATTCCTAACGGAACAACAATACAGTTGGGGTATGGAGCAGCTCCAAGCGCAGTAGGGCTAGCATTGCGTGAACATAAAAACCTAGGAATTCATACAGAGATGTTTGTAGACGCCATGCGGGTTTTAATGATTGAGGGTGTAGTAGATAATTCACAAAAAGCAATAGATAGAGGCAAAACAGTTTATACGTTTGCTGCTGGAACCCGGGAAACTTATGCGTATTTGAATGAAAATCCGTATATTGAAGGGCACCCAGTTGACTATACTAATGATGTCTCAGTGATTGCTAGGCATAATGAAATTGTGGCGATCAACGCTGCGGTAGCCATAGATCTTACAGGGCAGGCTTGCTCCGAATCTATTGGAAGTATGCAATATAGCGGAACTGGGGGTCAGGCAGATTTTATTCGAGGAGCAATGCTGGCTGATAAAGGAAGGTCTTTTCTAGTTACCCATTCTACAGCTAAAGAAGGCAAATTTTCCAGTATAGTAGGTGATCTGGCTTCAGGGTCTATCGTTACTACAGCACGTACAGATATAGATATGGTGGTAACAGAATATGGCGTTGCAGAGTTAAAAGGGAAGTCTACCCGCGAAAGAGCAAAAGCCTTAATTTCTGTTGCCCATCCAAATTTTAGAGAAAGCCTTGAAAAAGAGGCTAGAAACAGAGGCTTAGCAAATGGTTAGAAGTGCTTTTTGGAAATAACATTGTTGCAAAGATCAATTGTCCGAGAAAGATACTTTTATCTCCGAGTATTTTTTATGAATTTTCTTTTTGGGGAAGTAAAGAAGGATCTGTTACAGGTTGAGTTTTATCTTCAACTTTCGAACTATCCGTCTTTACAAGCACTTTCTTAAACAAGGTTGGTTTTTGTATGGTTGTGGGCTTTGAAGTCTGCTTTGATACCCTTTTTGCCTCACGCTCCTGACGTTTTTGAGCCTTCTGCAATTCTTGTACAAGTTCAGACTCACTGCAGATTCCAAGTAATACTGGATCATGGGGAGAGATGTTCTGGGAATTCCAGTGTTCACGCTCTCGCACTGCAGTAATCGTCGACTTAGTCGTTCCCAGTAGTTTGCTAATTTGTGCGTCACTGAGTATGGGATAATTCTTGATTAACCATGCAATAGCATTGGGACGGTCCTGGCGCTTGCTTACAGGGGTGTACCTTGCCTTGCGAGACCTTCGTGGAAGTTGTGTATTAGATTTTTTTAATGTAAGGCGTAAGGTTCTATCTTTTTCACACCGAGATATTTCGTCACGTGTCAATTGATCATTTGTTGTGGGGTCAATTCCACGAATTCCAATAGCAACTTCACCATCTGCAATTCCTTGAATCTCAAGATCATGCAATCCGCAAAACACTGCAATTTGTTCAAATGTGAGAGTCGTATTTTCCACTAGCCAAACAGCAGTTGCTTTTGGCATCAACAATTCTGACATAACTTGTCCTTCCATCCCTTAACCTATTTAGGGCAACTATAGTCCCATATCTTCAATTTAACGTGAGTATACTGGTATATCTTGCATGTACAAACGTGGTATAGACGCGATCTAACAATAAAAAAAGGTTGTGATTAGGTGGTTAACATTATTTTGCCAATGTGGGCGCCGGATTCCATTCTCTTATGAGCGCTTGAAGCGTTTTCCAGAGAGAAAGTACTGTCTATTACCGGACAAATAGTACGAGAAGATAACAAAGGCCAGACTTCTTTTTCTAAAGCAGTCGCAATACGTCCCTTACTTGCAATGCTTTGAGGCCTAAGAGTAGACCCAGTTATAGTTAAACGCTTGAGCATAACAGGGAGAAAGTTAAATTCAATTTTATGTCCTTCCAAAAATGCTATTTGGATTAGTCTGCCTTCTGTTCTGAGGCAACTTAAATTACGTTGAATGTAGCTACCTCCCACTATGTCAAGAATTACGTCTATACCTTCATTGTTAGTGATTGATTTTACTCCCTCTACGAAGTCTTCGGAACGATAGTTCCAGGCGAATTCGGCACCTAAATTGACACAAGATTCACATTTCTCTTGTGATCCTGCGGTGGCAAATACTCTAATACCCAACGCGGCAGCCAGTTGAATCGCTATCGTTCCTATACCGCTTGAACCGCCATGGACTAGCAGTCGCTCGCCGGCACGCAGTTTTCCGCGATCAAATAAATTAGTCCACACTGTGAATAAATTTTCTGGCAATGCTCCAGCCTCAATGGCGGAATAGCCATCAGGAAAAGGAAGTGCTTGTGGTTCTGGGACTGTACAATATTCTGAGTAACCACCACCTGAGACTAATGCGCAAATTGAATCTCCAATTTTAAAACGACTATTTTTTTCGCTCAATGCCACAACTTTTCCCGCTATTTCTAGTCCTGGGATATCAGATGCACCTTTAGGAGGAGGATAGTTGCCAAGTCTCTGTATTACGTCAGGTCTGTTTACTCCTGCAGTTTCTACCCGTATTAAAAGTTCCCCGTAGTCAGGCTGCGGAAGGGGGCGTTTAACTGGTATAAGGTTGTCAGCCGGTCCGGGTTTACCTATTTCTATAGCTAGCATTTTTTTTGGTAACTGGTAATTTGGTGTATTCATTCGGATCTACCATTGGATAATGTTATAATCGGATTAAAAAATGAATGATATAGAAGTCGTAATACCAAAGCTAGATGATTGGACTCCCCTTAGTCTTGATAAGCTTTCAATTGAAGCTCTGGATAACTATTTAAAAGACCTTAAAAGAGAAATGATAAGGGTTGAAAAGGAAATAGCCACTCGGCATCTTGTTAGAAGTGAAGCAGACGCTATGTTTAAGAAGTGAACATCTAACTTTTCTAATTGACGTTTTCTAGGAATGCTAAGGCGGCAATGTCGAGGATAGCTTCTTTGTCAATCCTATGTTTGCGATAGAGGTCTTTTATATTCCCTGATTCTCCAAACGATGTCGTGCCCAGTGGATATAAGCGGTGATTTTTTACGGAAGCTAGCCACGACAGCGTTGCTGGATGGCCATCAACTATAGATATTAAAATGGCACCTGGTTTAAGTTGATCAAGCAGAAATTCAATGTGTGCAGTAGCATCTGTGTCTCCTGACATTCGACGCCTGTGGGCTTCCTGCCAGTCAGTGTGTAATAGGTCTGGTGAGGTTACTGCTAGAAGTGAAACCCCAGGTATATCTTCTAGTAATTCCGAATACGCTGCGGTCGCCTCGGAAGCGACTACACCACTATATGCAATTGCAATTGGTGACTCTGAATCTGGGGGATGTTGCCAATAAGCTCCTTTTAAAATATCACTTCTGAACGTGTCAGAAATATTTCGATTAATCTGTTTAATTTCACGGGTGGAAAGTCGTAAATAAACTGATCCACCATTTTCGGCTTGAATATGTTTAAAGCTCCAAAGTAAAATTTCAGCTAATTCATCTGCATATGCTGGCTCGTAGAACGAAAGTCCTGGTTGACCTATCACGATCAGTGGAGCATAAATCGATTGGTGAGCGCCGCCTTCTTGAGCCAAACTAATTCCTGATGGGGTTCCGACAAGGATAAATCGTGCATCCTGATAACAGGCATAGTTTAATGCATCTAGCCCTCTCGCTATAAATGGATCATATACGGTTCCTATTGGAATCAGTCGTGTTCCAAATAAAGGCCCCGCTAATCCGAAAGCCGCAAGCAGGAGGAAAAGATTGTTTTCTGCAATACCTAGTTCTATATGTTGACCTTTGCGGCTCATGGCCCACTTTTGCATCGATACAACCTTCTCTGAGTGGAATATATCTTCCCTATCTGCTCGGTTGAAAATGCCTCGTTGATTGACCCACCCTCCCAGGTTGGTTGAAACTGTCACATCAGGAGATGAAGTCACCAAGTGCTGAGCCAGTTCACTTCTACCCTTCCCCAAATCATTTAATATTCGGCCTAAGGCTTCTTGGGTAGACATTAATTCACTAGCACGAAAATGTAGACTGCTAGGTAAGTTTATTTTCGTTGATCTCAAGGATCTGGAGTCATGTTGTTGGTTGAAAGGTACGGTTTTGAGAAACTGTTTTAAATCATTTTTGTTTGCGTTTAAGCCCGAAAAAAACTCCCATTCTTCTCCAGGTAAAATCCCCATTGCCTCTCTAAATGTTTCCATCTGGTCATTATTCATTAATCCAGCATGGTTATCTTTATGTCCAGCAAAGGGTAGGCCAAACCCCTTAATAGTATAGATTATAAAACAATGGGGCACGTCACTTTGCACATTATGCAACGCGTCTCTTACCGATTCCATATCATGCCCGGCTAAGTTGGTCATTAGTTCTTGAAGGGCATCGTCATCATATTTTTCAAGTAGTTTCTTAACATTACTAAATGACCCTATATCCCCCATAAGTCGCTTTCGCCACGCACGACCACCTTTAAAGGTTAGTGCGCAATACAGCTCATTAGGGCAGTCATCAATCCACCTTTGAAGCTCTTCCCCCCCTGGTTCAGCGAATGCAGCTTCTTGTAATTTTCCATATTTCAGGATAACTACTTGCCAACCAACCGCATCGAAAAAACCTCTAATTTTTTGAAATAATTTATCGGAGACAACGCGATCGAGACTTTGCCGGTTATAATCAATTAACCACCATAAGTTTCGAACATCATGTTTCCAGCCTTCAAGCAATGCCTCAAATACATTGCCTTCATCCAATTCTGCATCACCCATAATCGCAATCATTCTTCCAGAGGCTGCCGGTTTGGAGGCTAGCTTATGAAGTCTCGCATAGTCGCGCACCATTGACGCGAAAAGTGTTAAACCAACGCCAAGGCCCACAGAACCAGTTGAAATATCTACGTCGTCAGTATCTTTCGTACGCGATGGATAGGATTGGGCTCCATTCAAATATCGAAATTGTTGTAATTTCTTTTTTGACTGGTTTCCTAATAGGTACTGTATCGCGTGAAAAACTGGAGAGGCATGAGGTTTTACAGCAACTCGATCTTGTGGCTCGAGTACATCAAAATATAACGCAGTCATTAATGTTGTTACTGACGCGCAGGAGGCCTGATGTCCGCCAACCTTTAAGCCATCAGAACTGGCTCTTATATTGTTTGCGTTATGTATCGTCCACGCGGACAGCCAAAGAATCTTTTTTTCAAGTTCCCTAAGAAAAGCAAGATTCTGTTTGTTGCTATATTTTCTTTTCGCTACTTCACTCATCGTAAACTATAAAGTTATCTATATATTATCCGTTGCTCTATACGTGTTAAAACTGCACTACGCTACGAATTGAGTCGCCTCCATGCATTAAGTCAAAAGCATCATTTATCTTTTCTATTGACATAGTATGGGTAATCAAAGGGTCTATCTCAATTTTACCATTCATATACCAATCAACTATTTGGGGAACATCAGTACGGCCCTTAGCGCCACCAAAAGCGGTTCCCCTCCATACGCGTCCAGTTACAAGCTGAAAGGGTCGGGTTGAGATCTCTTGGCCTGCTCCAGCTACTCCAATAATAATACTTTCGCCCCAACCCTTGTGACAGCATTCTAGGGCACTTCTCATGCTTAAAACGTTTCCAATGCATTCAAAACTATAATCTGCACCACCACCAGTTAGGTCAACTAAGTATGGTACAAGCTCATTGCCTAAATCATGAGGATTGACAAAATGCGTCATTCCAAACCGTTCTCCCAGCGCCTGTTTGTTCGAATTGGTATCTACGCCGACTATCATGTTTGCGCCAACGAGGCGCGATCCTTGAATAACATTTAGACCTATGCCGCCAAGTCCGAACACGATTACATTTGCACCAGTCTCGACCTTTGCTGTGTTAATGACTGCTCCTATGCCTGTAGTTACGCCGCACCCGATGTAGCAAATTTTGTCAAATGGTGCGTCTTCGCGTACTTTGGCCAATGCAATTTCAGGAACTACAGTATAATTAGAGAAAGTTGAAGTTCCCATATAATGAAATATTTTATCGTTACCGAGGGAAAACCGACTTGTTCCATCTGGCATTAGTCCTGCGCCCTGAGTTTCTCTCACCGCTTGGCATAGGTTGGTTTTCCCACTCGTACAATAATTGCATTGCCGGCATTCAGGCACGTATAACGGTATAACATGATCGCCAGCTTTTAAACTTGTTACATTTGGTCCAATATCCACGACAATTCCCGCTCCTTCGTGGCCAAGAATGGCCGGGAAGAGACCTTCAGGGTCATCACCAGAGAGCGTAAAGGCGTCGGTATGGCAGATGCCGGTTGCTTTAATTTCTACCAACACCTCTCCATTTTTTGGTCCTTCCAAGTCGATTGTTTCGACGCTAAGAGGTTTGCCGGACTTTAGCGCTAGGGCAGCTTTAGTTTTCATGATTTATCCTTATAGAACAAATAGATATTGCGACGAAGAAGACATTTCCAATGAAATGTAAAATATATAGGGGCGCTCTAAATTGCAGAGTTTTTACCTTTCGACTCTTGTATTAGTTTCCAAATCATATTCGGCCGAAGGGGGAGCTCAGTTATTTCTATACCAAAAGGTGCTAAAGCATCACACACTGCATTGCAAAGGGTTCCGGGTACATCACTGGGTCTGCCCTCACCAATTCCACGTGATCCAAGAGGAGTATGTGGGCATGGGGTGGGGGCATGAGTAATTTTCATGTTCGGTACATCAGCAGCAGTGGCTAACTTATAATTTTCAAGATCTGCCGTAATTTGTTGGCCATTTTCATCGTAAACAAATTCTTCAAATACCGTATTTGAAATACCCTGAATAATCGCTCCGTGCATTTGGCCTTCAACAATTTGTGGATTAATAATTTGCCCAACATCCTCAGAACTTGTCCAACTTAGAATCTTAAATTGTCCAGTGTCAGGATCAACTTCAACAGTACAGGCGTCAGCATTAAATGCAATCATAGGTTTTTCAGCTTCAAAGAATGCCGTATGCTCTAATCCGGCAGTTTCTCCCGGAGGTAAATTTATGGGTGCCATTATATTACGCTCACACGCGTTACGGAAACTCTGCCGAACATTGGGATCTTTTCGATATATGATTTCTCCACTAGCGAACTCAAAATCTTCTTCAGTGGAATCGGTCAATTCAAAATCGTGAGTCATAAATTTGATAATTTTTCGTCGTAAGACATTTGCTGCTTCGACTGCAGCGCTAACAAAATATGACCCCATCCTTGCACCGATGGTGCCTGACCCAAATGGGGTGGTTCCAGTATCACCAGTAGTAACGACTACGTCATTAGGATGAATGCCGAACACATGTGCTACTGCTTGGGCCGCAGTTGTTTCATGGCCTTGACCCTGTGGTGCATCCCCCTCAAAAACATGTGCTTTCCCACGAGCATCGAGGCGGATCGTTGCTGCGCCATACCCTGGTTGATTTTCCATCGGAACCAAAAGTTCTGATGAGACGCCAGACAACTCTACACCAACTCCAAATCCTATTCCAATATAACGCCCTTCGTTTTTTCTTGCCACTTCTTGTTGTTTTCGGAATTTCGGAAGGTCAACGTGGTCTAGAAGATTATCCCAAACTTTAAGAAAGTCGCCGCTGTCCATGTATTCGCCAGTGATAGATGTATATGGAAGTTCTGGAATAAGATTTTTACGTCGGAGTTCTGATGGTTCAATATTAAGCCGTTTTGCAACCATATCGATAGATCGCTCTATTGCAAAACGGGTTGGAAATTCGCCGAAGGCTCTTGCTGGAGATTGGCATGATTTATTAGTTACTGCGACCTTAACCTTAATATCACCATTTTTCCAAGTATATGCATTAGGTAATTCCACAGCACCGAGAAAGGGCATTACGAATCCCCAATACACTCCTTCACAACCATCTCCACAATCCGCAATTCCCCGGTTTCGAATGGCTAGCAGGGTTCCGTCTTTGCGGGCTGCAACTTCAAGGTAATTAATTTGATCTCGTTCATGACTTACGCACATTAGGTGTTCTTGTCGTGATTCAATCCATCTAATTGGTCGGCCTAATACTTTCGCTAAATAGCAAATAAGAATGGGTTCGCGATAGAATGGTGCCTTTACTCCGAATCCTCCGCCTTGGTCACGGGGTGAAATTACCCTTACTTTTTCAGCAGGAATTTCTAGAACATCCGAAAGCCCCAGCCGATCAATGTGTGGTCTTTGGGTTGTTATATGAGCGATTAGCCCATCCGCATCATCCCAGGTAGCAAGAACCCCCCTTGTCTCAATAGGGGTTATTCCGCAACGGTGTACTTTAAAACGGTTCTTAACCACTACATCGGCCGTTTTCATAACATTTTCAACATTTATGTCATTTTGTCGTTTGCTTTCTTCTGTATCTCCTCCTGTAAGGGTCATTTCAAAGATAAGATTATTCTCCCACCCTTCATGAACGATAGGAGAATCATTCTTTAAAGCTTTTTCGGGATCCCCAATATAGGGCAGGTCGTCATAGGTAATCTCAACCAACTCAATTGCGTCTGCTGCTATATACTTATTTTTTGCAACAATTGCTGCAACTGGTTCGCCATGGAATTTAACCTTATCGACAGCGAGGGGCCAATGCTTGGGAAAGTTTGCAGGTAATCCAGGCTGAACAACAGGTTGAGGAAGGGGTAATATTTTATCCTTTATATCTTGTCCAGTGACAACGGATATTATACCGGGTAAAGATTTTGCTTTCTCAGTATTAATATTTATAATTTTTGCATGTGCGCGCTCACTACGAACAAAAATTAGATGAAGTGCACCGGGTATGCTGAGGTCGGCTAAATATGCACCTTTACCTGTGGTTAGTCGGTGATCTTCTTTTCGACCAAATTTAGCCCCAACCCAATTTGTCTGGTCATTTTTAGTCATTCTTTAAATTCCTTAAACAATACTCAAGAAATAGTATTAATCCTTATCAGTTTGCTCTTTAGTTTTAGTTGCAGCATCATGAATTGCGTCCACGATATGGGCATATCCCGTACATCTACAGAGATTGCCCACTAAGCCATGGCGAATTTCTTCTTCCTTAGGGTTAGGGTTCTCTTTTAGAAATTCATCCATGTTCATTAGGATGCCAGGGGTACAATAGCCACATTGTAACGCGTGGTGATCGTTAAATGCTTTTTGTAAGTGAGTGAGTTTACCACCCTTTGCGAGACCTTCTACTGTTGTGATACTATGGCCATCGGCTTGAACAGCGAGTACTAGGCAGGATTTCGTTGCTTGCTTGTTTAGTTGAACAGTACAGGCACCGCAAACGCCTTCGTAAGTACAGCCAATATGAGTACCTGTAAGTCCTGCAGTATCTCGGATGAAATCTACGAGAAGCATCCGATTTGGTATAGTCTCTATGTATTCTTCGCCGTTATTATTTATTTTTACCTTGGTGTCCATAATTGACTCTTTCCAAAACTTAAAACACCTCTTAGTCAGCAGCTCTTAAAAAAGCAGATTCTATTACTTCTTTGCCAATTGACCTAATAAGTTGTTTCCGATAATCAGCGTCTGCCCACATGTCGCTTTGTGTCTCAACCTGGTCGGAAGCGGTCTTAGTCGCTTCTGCAATTGCGGTCGAATTACTAGAAGTAGTTCCTACCAACACTTTTTCCGCTTCATATGAACGACAAGGACCATTTATTAATCCTCCTAGCGCAATTTTAGCATGTAGGCATTTTCCTTGTTCGTCGGTGTTAAGGTTAACGCAAACACCTATAACTGGTAGCGCGTCTGTAACAAGCCCCCATTTTTTGTAAGCACTTCCAGAATTTTTCTCAGGTTTTGGCGCAATTAAAGAAACCAATATTTCGTTTTCGTCACGGTTTGTTTCTAGGGGTGCGCCCAAAAAAGTCTCTGCAGACACTTTTCGAGATCCACCTTTTGATACGAGTTCTAACTGCATATCCAGTGCTAGGGTAACTGGAGGCATGCACGCAGCTATATAATTCCAACAAACGCTTCCTCCAATTGTACCTCTATTCCGAACCTGCCGGTCACCTACTCTGGATGCGGCATCACGCAACGCATGATAAGATCCATAAAGTTTTTCATTAATAGCAATGCTTGCATAATTAGTCATGGCTCCTATTCGCAATCCATCCTCATCCACTATTATGTTACGTAATTCCGCCACTGCTTGAAGGTCTATGATACAACGAGGTCGTATCAGTCGTGTTTTCAAGGCTTGCATGACACTTTGCCCGCCTGCAAGAAGTAGGGCATCCCCTGGTCTGTAACAGCTCAGTAAATCTGTCGCTTCCACTAACGTCGTTGGACGAGCATAGGTTTCAATTTCTGCTGGGTACATTGAATCTCCACATTTTGAGCTCGATTTTTTGCATAATATCAATTTTCTTTATCTTCACCAACAAATTACACATAGAAACCATGGGTTTTATGTGTGTAAGAATAAATATTAGTTAGAAATATAAATAATTTAGCCTCCAAATCGCGGTTCAGGAATACCACGAATACCTAAACCAGTAATCGCAAATAAGCTTCCGGCCATATATTGAGGCTTTTTCTCAATAGCAAACCGCTCGTGTACAGCCGGGTGACTAACTCTTGCCATCGATGTTACGTAGAGTGTATCCATTTTTGACCCTCCAAAATTTACACTGGTAACATTTTTTACAGGCATGCCAATTCTACGGTCGACTAAACCATTGGGGGTGTATCGGACAAGTTCTCCTCCAATAACTTGAGCGTTCCATAAATAGCCTTCTTCGTCTACCGTTGAGCCATCCGCGACACCAGCATCATGTTTAGTGGATGCAAACACTTTTTTATTTGAAATTGTACCAGTTTCAATATTGTAGTCATACGCCCAAAATTCTTCTTGAAATGTATCGGCAAAGTAAAACGTTTTGTCGTCCGGACTCCAACAAGGGCCATTCGAGCAAATAATTCCATCATCCACTTTAATTACTGACAGGTCTGAGTCTAGCCGCCATAACCCACAGATTTTCAATTCTTCTTTATCGTCCATGCCACCCGCAAAAAAACGACCCTTACGATCGCATTTTCCATCATTGAGTCGCGTGCGAGGTTGATCTTCATCAACCTTCTCAATTAATTCATAATTTCCACTGTCAAAGTCAAAAAAATAAAATCCGTCAGATAATGCTAGTACAGCGTTTCCATTTTTACGAATAGCTATCGCCCCGATATCCTTGTCGAGACTCCAATTCGTGACCTTTCTGGTTTTGGGATCCATGCGCCATATGGAAGGTTTCCCAACTCGGCATCCTGTTCCATCTACCCAATAGAGGCATCCTTCTTGAACATCCCAAATGGGTCCTTCTCCTAGATGGTTGTTGCACTCGATTATACATTCGATTTTAAATGCCATTTGCGCCTTTTTATTTTAAGTAGGTACTATTAATTTTTAAATATATAAATGTGTAACAAATTTTTTCAGGGTGGTTCATAATTCAACATATACTGATTTAAGCACAGATTGCTAAAAGATGAGTGTTTGCATATATGGTTAAGATTATGAAACTATTGTTAGTGGCAGTAAATATTAAAGATTAGGGATAAGGAGAGTCAAAAATGGCGAAAAGTCAGAAGGTTATCATTACTTGTGCGGTCACGGGATCCGTTCATACACCATCTATGTCGCCATATTTACCAATTACACCCGATGATATTGCTAAGGATGCGGTTGCTGCGGCTGAAGCCGGAGCTTCCATTTTGCATTTACATGCTCGCAATCCTCAAGATGGCAGCCCCACGCCAGATCCAGCTGTATTTATGGAATTTCTACCTCGTATAAAGCAGCAAAGTGATGCGGTCATAAATATTACGACAGGTGGCGGACATGGCATGTCATTAGAGGAACGTTTGGCTGGGCCGCTTGCGGCTAGTCCAGAGATGTGCTCGTTAAACATGGGGTCTATGAATTTTGGTTTATTCCCAATTTTGGATAAAATGAAGGATTTTCAATACGAGTGGGAGCGTAAACATCTAGAAAATACTAGGGATTTTATTTTTAGGAATACTTTCAAAGATATAGAAGGAATTCTTAGTAAATTAGGAGAGGGTCACGGCACTCGTTTTGAGTTTGAGTGTTATGACGTGGGTCATCTATATAATTTAGCTCATTTTTTAGACCGAGGTCTTGTTAAACCCCCTCTATTCGTACAAACCATATTTGGTATTCTTGGTGGGATAGGTGCGGATCACAAAAACCTTCTGCATATGCGTGAGATTGCTGATAAATTATTTGGTAATGATTACCAATGGTCCATTTTGGCTGCCGGCCGGCACCAACTTCCGTTTGTTACTATGGGTGCTATTATGGGAGGTAATGTAAGGGTTGGACTTGAGGATAGCCTATATGCTGGAAAAGGTAAGCTTGCCAAGTCAAATGCGGAGCAGGTTTCCATAATTCGCTCAATTATAGAAAACCTTTCCTTGGAAATTGCGACGCCAGCCGAAGCAAGGGAGTTGCTGTCCTTAAAGGGAGGCGAGGCCGTTAGCTTTTAATGAGGGAAGGGTACGTTTCCTATTTTAATGTCCACTTTAGGACACTTTAGCATGAGGGTGCTTGTTTTACAGAACCATGCAAAATCTGGGCTTGCTTATTTGTTGGAGCCTGCAGAAAAGCACAATGCCTTTCTGGATATTTGTATGCCTAATTTGAAGCCAGATCATTATTTACCTGCAAGCGACAAAGGTTACGATGCCTTTATTTTACTCGGTGGCGCTATGAATGCAGATGAGGAGGCTGACTACACTTGGCTTGAAAATGCTACTAACTTGGTCCGTCAATTTACTGATAATGGGAAACCAACTTTAGGTATTTGTCTTGGTTCACAAATAATAGCGCGCGCGTTTGGTGCGAAAACATACGATATGCCACAAGCGGAAATTGGGTATTTCGAAATTCATTTTACTGAAGAAGCTCAGCAGGATGAATTGTTGGGGCAAGATTTTGGAAGTTCAATATTCTTAGCTGAGTTTCACCAGCAAACGTTTGATATTCCCGAGGGCAGCACCCTTCTAATGAAGGGTGCGACTTGTGAAAACCAGGCTTTTAGAATTGGTGAGAGTACGTATGCTTTTCAACCGCACTTTGAGATTACGCCAGAACTTTTTCGCCACTGGGTTGATAACTCAGAGGAATTGATTGGGAGATATGCTCCTGAACTTCCTAGACAGTTACCTCGGTTATTAAATTTGCACCATTATGGATCACATCATTTCTGTTGGAGAGTTGGATCAGCTTGGTTTAATAAAGTGGTTCAATAGTAATGAAAGTCATTTGGTTTTTTGAAACCAAGCGAACGGAGTTAGCTGTAATCGGATTGTTTGCACTAAAAGTATACGCCATTAAATATTCACCATTACCTGTGTTGATAGGAGCGGATCAATGATTATTCAATCGCCACCTTGTAATGAAAATGAAAACCGTCGGTATGTCATTAAGTTAGCAGAACATCTTGAGTTAGTTGGACAATTAGCGGAAAATTATGGTAACAGCGAGTTCGAAAGTCCGGTGCCTAGGGAAGAGTTTTTGTACGTTTGCCGTTGGCACGATAAGGGGTGGCAGGATCTAGACGATAATCCCCCCCTAAATAGAGATACAGGACTTCCTTACAATTTAGTTGAG
>CAYRUX010000220.1:0-18935 GCA_964427515.1 uncultured Rhizobiaceae bacterium | reverse complement strand
TTATTTGCACAATATTTGGAAATGCAGGTATTAAAATGGAAAAGGATCACATTGGTTACGATAAAGTAATGGATAATGCCTTAAGAAATGCGGTCCGTGAAGTACTAGTTCTGATTTCCGAAAATGGACTGTTTGGCAATCACCAGCTTTATATAACATTTCTCACTCAGCATAAGGATGTGGAAATTCCTTTATTTTTAATTGACCAGTACCCTGATGAATTAACAATAGTACTTCAACATCAATTTTGGGATCTTGAAGTTAACGAAGAGGATTTTTCAGTTTACCTGAGCTTTAATAAGATTCGCGAACAACTGACAATACCCTTTGAAGCATTAACTGGTTTTGCTGATCCCAGTGTCAAATTTGGCCTGCAATTTAAGGCATTAAATCCAAGCAGCGCCTACAATCTTGAACTGGTGACGGACACAAATCCTCCATCCCCAGAAACTTCTAAATCTGAAGAAATAGATAACAAAGAGCCAGGCTCTGGTGGTAATTTAGAAATAAATTCAGAAGAAAGGACAGAAGAAATACTTATTAATGAAACATCAGAATCCGGTGAAAAGGTAGTGAAGCTTGATCTTTTCAGAAAAAAGTAAACTATTTAAATAAAGTTAATAAAATCCAACAAAATATCTTCAAATTAAAATTATAGGAATACACCTGTAACGGTTAAAGGCGTAAAAATATCCTTAAGCCATGATACGGTAATATGAGATACAAATTGAAAATTGAGAAGTTGGGAGCTTCAGGTGATGGCATTGGCTATTATCATGGTAAAAAGGTTTTTGTTTCAGGAACATTGCCGGGAGAAATAATAGAGACAGAGCTCGATGTAGAAACTTCTCAAGGTTACTATGGCCATGTCATCTCTAGGCTTAATAACAGTAACGAACGACAGGAACCTGAATGCAGACACTTTGAATTTTGTGGCGGGTGCGTTGCCCAACATTATAGTGTCGCAGCTTATAGGGAATGGAAACTAAACATTCTTCGCAACGCCTTACTAACTCGCGGGATTAGGGATGTTAAAATTTCTCCGCTAATTATTTGCCCTCCTTCAAGTCGACGGCGCACCCGATTATCCCTATCAAGAGTTAGAAAAACGAACGACGTCCAAATTCGGCTCGGTTTCAATCAATATAGGACATCGAAAGTCATAGATATAATATCTTGCAGCCTTCTCTTACCAAGGCTACAAAAATTATTACCCCCCCTTCGAAAAGTTGTAAAATTTCTATCTCCAAATCTGAAACAGATCTCAATAGTTCAAGCTGATGTGGGTCTTGAAGTGATTCTCCACGGCATTGATAGCAGTCCTAGCATGCGGCAGCGAGAAGTAATTGCCAAATTTTCGAGTGCACATAACATAGCCAGGGTTGCAGTTGAAGTATATCAATATGAAGAGAGAAAAAAGAAATTAACAAACAAAAGCCGTGTGTTTAAGTCAAAATCCATTCCAGAAATAATTGTTCAACCTGGAGCAGTTAAAGCCGTATTTTCTGATATAACAGTACCTCTGCCATGTGGAGCTTTTCTACAACCAACCAAGGTCGGTGAAGAGGCTATTGTTCAGCAAGTCGTGCAAGGCCTTAGAATTAAAAGTAGTGAAACTTTGCGAATTGCAGATCTGTATTCTGGTGTAGGCAGCATTGGGCTCAATTTGGCTGCTAGGGGACAAAAAGTAGCTATGTATGAATATAATAAAGAAATGGCAAATGCTGCTTTTATGGCTAGTAACCGAGCAAATATAGTAACTACCACTAGCGTTAGAAATCTATCCAAACAACCTCTTGGAAACGATGAGTTAAACAAATTTGACGCAGTAGTTTTTGATCCCCCAAGAGCTGGCGCTCGATTACAAGCTTCCCATCTCGCAAAATCAAAAGTTAAAAATATTGCAGCTGTATCTTGCAATCCAGCCACATTTTCACGTGATGCCCGCATCCTTATTGATGGTGGATATAATTTACTATCTGTAACCCCAATAGACCAGTTTCAATGGTCGCACCACACAGAACTAGTGGGCATATTCAAACTCTGCTCGAAGCGTTGAAATGCGAAACGCTTTTAGGTGATTTGTTGAATAATTGACATCTCCCTCAGTAGTGATTTTAGGTCTATCGATGCAAGCCTTTGCGTATTAAAAAAATTTAGTTGCTCACATTTTTACCTAAATCTTACACCAACGCCTGGCTAATACTTCATATATCTCAGCAGCCTGTTCTATATGAGAAACCGGACAGTATTCATCAGTTTGATGAGCCATTTTCATTTCGCCTGGACCAAGAATAATAGTTGGCGGATCACCATAGGCTGGTGTTAAAGCAGCTGCATCAGTAAAATAAGGTGCACCGCGGGGTTCTATCTCTTCTCCCAGAAACCCCTTCATAACACCGAAGATTTCTTTAATCCATGGATCGTTGGGTGGAGTGTGGATCCCTCCAACGTTAACCACGCTTTTTATATTATTGTCAGACCCCAAATAACTTCTGATTGACTCGAACAAATCATCTCTGTCCTGCGCCGGCAAGGTACGAATGTCCACAGTAAATTCTGTGTGGTCAGGAACTGAATTCAAATTCATACCACCTTGTATCATGCCAACATTTAGTGTTGCCTTCCCCAGAAGCTCGTGTGGTGCCACGTTAAAATCAAAATCTTCAAGCTTTGATATGGAGCGTGCGGCCTTATAAATAGCATTATCGCCTTTATCAGGCATGGAGCCATGAGCAGTTATTCCTTCAGTATTTACTTTCAACCACAATGCTCCTTTGTGACCAATTAGAGGATAATTGGATGTTGGCTCACAAATGACCAGCCCTCCTGCAATACCTAACGCATCTGCTTTACTTAGAAAAAAGGATCCTTCACACCCTGTCTCCTCACCAGCACAGATAGCCATGATAATATCAGAGTCCCCGCGTCTTTCTCCTCTAGCAAGTTTAATAGCCATATGAACGAAAGCTGCTATTCCAGCTTTCATGTCTGTCGACCCTCTTCCGTAAAGGTTGCCCTCAATTATTTCCGCTCCAAAAGGATCGAAAGACCAATTCTTGGTACCTAGTGGCACTACATCAATGTGACCTCCGAAACAGATAGGGGGATTATTTCCATTTCCTTTAAGGGTGGCAACTAAACTAGTACGATCGGCTGCAAACTCATAGGACTGCACGTCAATACCCGCATCGGAAAGAAGGTTTCCTAAATAATTTGCACATTCAACCTCACGCCCAGGCGGATTCCTAGTGTCCATCCGCACTATATCTTGGGTAATTTCTACTGCAGATGGAATTTCCCTCATTTCTTACGCTCCCTTGGTAGGTGTATTTCGCCTACTTTTTTTTATAGCTACGCTTAAAGTTCAGTTTATTTTAATGATTATTACAAACTACCAAAACTATTTATTCACTCCTTTACGTTTTTAAGTAGAATTATAATGAGATTCTCTAACCGGGCGCATTAAAATGGCAAAAATTGTTCGCTTCAAAAAAACTGGCGGTCCTGAAGTATTGGCGATTGACAATATCCCTGATCGCGAACCCAGCCCTGGAGAAGTGCGATTAAAAGTGAAAGCTATAGGTCTCAATAGAGCTGAGGTCATGCTAAGACAGGGTATATATCACGAAAAACCAGTGTTTCCTTCAAGAATTGGCTACGAGGCTAGTGGAATTGTTGATGCTGTAGGTGATGGAGTCACCAAGGTAAATCTTGGGGAACGAGTTTCAACGATTCCTTCATTCGAGCTTTCTCAAACCCGACAAGGAGTCTATGGAGATAGTGCTATAATTCCTGCCAGCATAATCACATCTAATCCGGAAAACCTGTCCCCTTCTGAAGAAGCCGCTATTTGGATGTCATTCTTAACAGCATTTGGTGCACTAGTATATTATGGTAAGTTGACTGCAAATGACACTGCACTGATAACTGCAGCCAGCAGTAGCGTAGGAATTGCAGCCATTCAAGTCGCTAAAGCCTGTGGAGCCAAAGTAATTGCAACAACAAGATATAGTGATAAGAAAAGCGCTATTTCATCATTTGGCGCTGATTGCGTAATTGCTACAGAAGAAGAGGACTTTCTCAAAAGCGTGGATAAATTCACGCATGGCAAAGGAGCACGTCTTGTGTTCGACCCCATAGCGGGACCTATTTTGGGACAATTATGTTCTGCAACCTCACATTATGGAACAATTTTTGAATATGGGGCTTTGCACACTGGTAAAACAGAGTATCCGCTAATGCCAATGTTGGCCAAATCGCTGACTATTACTGGTTATCAGGTGCTGGATTTTGTTACAGACCCAACTCGCTTTGCAAAAGCAAAAAAATATATATTTGAGGGTATTTCTTCCGGTGAATTAAAGCCAGTCATAGATCGTATATTTCCACTTTCGGAAATTGTCGAAGCACATCGCTATATGGAGTCTAATCTACAATGCGGTAAGATAGTGGTTACAGTTTAGTAGTTTCAATAAGCTAATATATTCACTTTTGGGTTTAACAGGAAATTTTGCTATGAAGAAAGAACATTTAAACAAGACTAACCTTAGTTTCAAAACTGACGTGGTTACCCGAGAAATAGTCAGAGGAAAACTACTTGCGATTGCCGATGAAATGGGCGTAGTTTTGAAACGGAGCAGCATGAGTCCTGTAATTTACGAAGTGCTAGACTTTGCGTGCGGTTTCTGTGATCCGACTGGCGAATTGGTATCCCAAACCAATGGCATCACAGTATTTACTGGAACGTTTTCAATTCAAATTAACGCTATTAAAGAAAAATTTGGCGAACGTATTCAACCAGGCGACATATATATGTTGAACAATCCCTACGAGGGAGGAACACATTACAACGATGTCGGTGTAATTAAGCCAATATATGTTGATGGTGAATTGTTCTCCTTTGCAATTTCAATATCTCATTGGACAGATATAGGCGGAAAAGCTCCAGGCTCGTTACCTGCTGACGCAACTGAAATTTTTCAGGAAGGAATCTGTTTTCCAGGCGTACATGTATACAAGGGTGGAATCCGTCAGGATGCTATCTTTGAAATGATTGAACATAACGTACGCCTTCCAAAGATGGCATTAGGAGATCTAAATGCCGCATTGGCATCCGTAAGAATTGCTGAAAACAGATGTCTAGAGCTATGCGAAAAGTATGGAAAAATTGCAGTTACGGAAACATTTCGCCATATACTTGAGACAAGCGAACAGGTAAGCAGGGATGCAGTAAAGCAGCTTCCGAACGGCACTTACTATGCCGAAGATTGGGTAGACGGGGATGGTATTAATAATGAGCGTTACCCTACCAAAGTTGAAGTGCACATACAAGAAGACGAAATTACTTTTGACTTTTCAGGAAGTTGTGATCAGCTTGAAGGCCCCGTGAATTGTTCGCGTTCCGCATTAGTATCTGCCGTGAAAACGGTATTTAAAGCGATTGTGGATCCGCAAGCTCCCTCCAACGAGGGATGGTTTAGGCCATTAGAAGTAGTGGCACCTGACGGAACCATTTTCACTGCAACAAAACCTGCGCCAGTCGGTTGGTATTATGAAGGTACAGCCCAAGCATCCGAACTAGCCTGGAAAGCTCTTGCGACAATTGTTCCAGAAAGAGTAAGTATGGGAAGTGCAAATAGCCTCTGTGTAAATGTTTTGGGCGGACAAGATCAAGAAAGAGGAGAGCCCTGGGTTATGATCGAACCAAGTGGGGTTGGCTGGGGAGCTACAGATGAAAGAAATGGCAATTGCGTTACTGCCGCTATAACGAACGGGGATACTTTTAACTATTCTATAGAGCTTTTGGAAGCTAAATTTCCTGTGCGTGTTAACCAATTTGCTCTTAATACCCAGGGTGGCGTGGGTGCTGGCCGCTATCGCGGCGGTTATGGTGCAGTACGAGAATACGAATTGTTAGCTGATAGCGCGGTTCTTTCTGCAAGCTATGGTCGCTCTATTGAAAAACCTTGGTCCCAAAATGGTGGTGAGCTTGGGTCATGTAATTTCTTTGAACTAGAAATGGGTAATGAAATACGTCGAGAATCTCGCGCGCCAACTACCACTTTAAAACAAGGGGACATTCTCAGAATGTTTACTGGTGGCGGTGGTGGTTACGGCGACCCATTTACTCGACCTGCGGAAGAAGTATTTGAAGAAGTACGTGCAGAATATATTTCTGCTGAGCGCGCACAAAATGAATATGGTGTTATTATTAGTCCTGATGGCCAAAGTATTGATCAAGAACGCACATCGACTTTAAGAGAAAATAGGAAAACCGTATAATGGGTCGTCTAGCTTCAGATATCGGGGGGACTTTTACTGACCTTGTGTATTTTGATGAAAAAACGGGTGAGCTTAGAACAGCTAAATCCTTATCTAGACCGAGTGGCCTCACAGAAGGGGTTATCAACACCATAAACTTATCAGATTTACTACCGGATAAAGTGGAGTTTTTTGTCCATGGCGGCACCACTGTAATTAATGCAATAACGGAAAGGAAAGGGGCAAAAACTGCTTTAGTTACAACAGCAGGCTTTCGTGATGTTCTCGAAATTCAACGAGGAAATAGGCCGGATCTTTATAATTTACGTTTTGAAAAGGAGAACCCTTTGGTGCCTCGGTTACTTCGCTTTGAAGTAAGAGAGCGGGTGACTGCAACCGGCAGGGTATTAAATGAGTTACAACTCTCAGATTTAGACAAAATCATCAAACGATGTAAAGAAGAATCAGTTGAAGCCATAGCAATTCAATTTTTACATAGCTACGTATCTCCAGAACATGAAGCTAATGCAGCCTCCTATCTTCGAAGTAACTTGTCTGGAGTTTCTATAACAGCTAGTCATGAGATTACTCGAGAATGGCGTGAATATGAGAGAGCAAACACCGCTGTTCTAAATGCTTACGTTCAACCTATCGTACAAACGTACTTTACTCGACTGGAAGAGGCGCTAAATACTGCTGGTATTGTGTGCCCTTACGCAGCAATGCAATCGAATGGTGGAACAACAAGCTTTTCTTGGGCTAAAGAACATCCTATCACATTAATGGAATCAGGTCCAGCAGCAGGTTGTAACGGTGCTACAATCGTTGGTGACATGTGTGACGAAGATACTGTTATTTATCTGGACATCGGAGGAACTACCGCAAAGTGTACAACAATAGAAAATGGACAATCTCAAGTTACCACTGAGTACCGACTTGAATATAGCCGCACACAATTTGGTTATCCATTACGAGTCCCGGTAGTAGATATTGTCGAGATAGGGGCAGGGGGTGGCTCTATAGCCTGGTTTGATAAGGCAAATCTATTAAAAGTAGGCCCTATCTCTGCTGGAGCAGCTCCAGGCCCAGCCTGTTACGGTTTCGGTGGTCAGGAGCCAACAGTGACGGACGCCAAATTAATTTCGGGCGTTATAAATCCAGATTATTTTGCCGGTGGGCAGTTAAAGCTGGATGTCTCTCAAGCTCGCAAAGCGATGACCAAAATAGCCGAAGGCCTTAAAGTTACCATAGAACAAGCAGCTTCATCTGTTATTCGTACTGTAGAAGCTAATATGATTAATGCTTTAAAGTTAGTATCAATCCAACGCGGTCATGACCCCAGAGACTTCGTATTGGTTGTTGGTGGGGGTGGTGGCGCAATGCATGGGGCATCTCTTGGCCGTGATCTTGGAGTAAAAGAAGTAATTGTTCCTCTCTATCCTGGATTATTTTCTGCGTGGGGCATGCTAGCGACTGCGCCGCGCAGAGATTTTATGCAAACTGCTCTTAAAAGAGCAGAAGAAATAACTTCACAAGAAATTCAATCTTTATTCAGTGGTCTAGAATCTGAAGCCAGATTGTATTTTCAGAACGACGCAAATCTTGAAAACACTGAAATAATGTTTGAGAGACGGATAGACCTTCGCTATTTAGGTCAAGAACACACTGTGACTGTCACTATGAATACTGTCGATGAGACAGTACCAAATATTCTGAATAGATTTCATAATACACACGAAAAAACATATACCTTTAAATTAGAAGATACACCTGTTGAATTTGTTACCTATAGGTTAACAGCTGCGATTAATGTGCCCCGACCAGAACTAAAAGAACTCTCAAATGACAACCGTTCTATAGAAACAGCATTTAATGGAAATCGAATAGTTGATTTTGCAGAGGATGGCTTGCAAAAAACCAATATTTACGATCGCAGCAAAATACCTTCTGAAGTAATTATCCCAGGCCCATTAATAGTAGAAGAAGCCACCTCAACAACACTTGTATATCCGACTCAACAGCTTCGGGTAGATAAATATGGATTCTTACGGATCACAAATAATTGAAACATGGCGGGAATCCAAGCGCACTGAAAAATCCAAGACACCTAATGGGACAAACCCATTTAGTTATTACTTTTCTCAAATTTCTGTTCTATTGCGCCAAAGATGCTGGAACCATCTGTATTTTGCATTTCAATACGAACAATGTCACCAAACTTCAACAGCTCCGTACGTCTTTCTAGTTTATCAATTTTTTCAATCATACGGCGTTCCAAAAGGCATGATGATCCGCGCGCACGATCAAAGTTAGAAACGGTACCAGACCCCAAAATCGTACCAGTTCCCAGATGTCTTGTGCTTGCAGCATACGAGAGCAACTCTGGATCACTAAAATGCATATCAATTCCACAATCTGGATCACCAATTAATTCACGGTTCAAAGTACTCAATATACGACCATGAAGTCTCTTCCCATCCCATAAATTATCTAACTCATCGGGGGTGACAGCCACCGCTGAAAATGCACTTGGTGGTTTTCCATGAATGAAACCAAATCCGGTATCTAATTCAACCCTCGCTAAGCGCCTCGCGGATACATCATTCATCAACATAATAAGTCGTATGCTTTGCTCTGTTTCTATAGGAGTCGCTCCCATAGGGATATGTGTTGTAATTACAGCCGATTCTGCCTCAAAATCCATGCCCCACGATTCATCTTTAGCAAGTATTGGATCACGCGGACCACATAATGGTTCAGGAGCCCCCTGATACATTAGCGGAACTTTTTCCAAATTGTCCGGCAATTCGTCCCCTGCCGCACGCCGAGCTATTTCTATGTGATTAAGATACCCGCTCGCGTCCAAGAATTGTGCAGCTCTTGGTAATGGCGCACTGAGCATCGCAAAATCAAGCGTAAACGCATCAATCAAAACTTCAGTTTCTAACTTGTTGGAAAGTTCTTGTAATTTAGGTTTATAAAAATCCCAATTATCTAACGCCTCACGCAATGTGGGCACAATGTTCTCCGCAAACGCAGCCTTTGTAAGTGCCCGATTGACTACTACAAGTCTACCATCAGCTCCCGAGTGCTTCATCGACGCAAGTTTCATCTAACATACTCTCTCAGCGTGTTAATATCATCCGACCAAAAAAGTTTCGACTTTCCATTACTTCGTGAGCTAATGAAGCCTCATCAAGTCCAAAAGTTCTATGTATAACAGGCTGTAATTTTCCTTGTGACATCAATTTTAACACATGTTCAACATGACCCTTAGTTGAACGGCCACAGCCGTGCACACTAATATGCTTCCTGAAAAATTTCACAAAATCAATATTTACCTGTTCGCCAGCGTGAGCACCTATAGTTGACATTCGTCCACCAGTAGCCAAGGCATCAATTGCCTGAATCATAATTTCACCTCCCACCATTTCTAAGCAAACATCAACTCCTCGACCACCTGTAAAATAATGAACTCGCTCACTTACATTTTCCGTTAGATAATTTATTGTTTCATCTGCTCCAAATTCACGAGCACGTTCCAATTTTTTATCGTCACCTGCTGCTGCTATAACTCTAGCGCCTGAAAGTTTAGCAATTTGCAACCCAGCCGTTCCTACTCCCCCTCCAGCAGCTGTAATTAAAATATTCTCACCTACACGAACTCTCGCCACTTCTATCAAGGCTTCCCATGCCGTAGCAAAAGGAACCTGTCCGGCTACCGCATCCTCAGATGAAAGGTTGTCTGGAATACGAACAACATGGTTCTGGCCGCATCTAACATATTCTGCATAACCACCCCAAACCGTTACGCCAAGCACCTCTGCGTTATTGCAAAAATTCTCGTTTCCATTGATACAATCGCTGCAAATACCACATGAAAGCATAAAATGCGGGGAAACACGGTCACCTTTCACGTACTGAGTAACGCCCTCTCCCACTTCACAAACTTCCCCGACAGCATCCACTCCCATAACATGTGGCATCCTGCTCTCAACACCAAAAAGGCCTTTTCGTATATCTGTATCACAATGGTTTATGCCATTAGCTTGAACTTTTATAAGTAACTCTCCAACACCAGGATGAGGTTTCATAACATTTTCATACTTAAAAACATTAAAATCCTCGCTGTAATAATTTATAACTGCGGCCTTCATAGTTTGATTACTCATTTTTCAGTGTTTCTTTCAAATATTTTAGAACGTTTTTTGTTAAGAAAGCTTCTGCAAAGCAGAAACAGCTGCGCGGTGCAAAGTTCCATGACGTCTCGCTAGCATATCGAGGTCATTATCATAACCACCCCCCACGACACAGGCCAACGGTACTCCTTCCGTTAAGCACGTCTCTATTACATGGTCGTCACGAGCACGCAGACCAGCGTCCGTCAATTTCAGTTTTCCAAGTTTATCATTTTGATGAGGGTCTACACCTGCATTATAAAATACAATATCAGGATTTAATTTTTGTATTAGGGGCTGAACATGTGTCTTTACTACGGATAAATATATACTATCACCAGTGCCCGTAGGCACACCAATATCTAGGTCACTAACCTGTTTCTTAGGCGGGTAATTTTCCTCACAATGTAGAGAGAACGTAAAAAATTCTGGTTCGTTCCCAAAAAATGCAGCTGTTCCATCCCCTTGATGAACATCAAAATCAATCACGAGTGCACTACGAATTTTTGACTCTCGTGAAAGCAACCGAATGGCAACCGCAACATCATTGAAAAGGCAAAAACCAGCACCGTGATCTGGAAATGCATGATGACTACCACCTGCTACATTGCAAGCTAACCCTTCATCTAAAGCTAAACGTGCTGTCATTATTGTTCCACCCACCGCTGCGCAGCCCCGTCGAACAAGTCCCTTTGAAAGTGGCAACCCTAAGCGACGCTCCTCTTTTTTGTCTAGAGAAAGACTAAGAATCCTATCAATATAATTTTTCGAATGTGCAAGACACAATTCCAATTGTGTCACAGGTTTAGGGTTTACGATAGAAGCTGATGAAACAACGCAATCTTTAAGAAGTAATTCTCTAATTCTACCAAACTTTCCGAAGGGGAAGCGATGCCCCGGAGGCAAAGTAACAGTATAATCCGGATGAAAAACTACAGAAAGGTTCCGTTGCATGTCACTATTACACAATTAATTATAATAATTTTAATACGTTGTCTGGAGGTCGACCTATAACTGCTCTAGATTCACTGATTATAATTGGACGCTCAAGAAGTATTGGATCCGCTATGATTGCATCAATTAATTTTTCTCTACTGTGATTATTATCGTCTAATTTCTTTGAAACATATGGTATTTCTTTACGACGCATTATTTCTCTAGGTTCTACACCAAGCATGCTTAAAATATTTTTAATTTCCCTCTTATTTGGCGGAAATTTTAGATATTCAATGATTTCAGGTTCTATACCATTGTTGTGCAAAAGCTTTAAAGCCTCACGGGACTTCGAACATCGAGGGTTATGATATATTTTTATTAGCATCAGCTATATTCCTTACCTCAATTCAAGTACTTTTTAGTTAATTTTAGGCTATCCATTTGGCGTATATGGAAAGAAAATATTGGATATAATGAAATTCCAGCGATTAATAATAATTTGTGAAAGTAATCAGAGTTTACTTAATTCTATGTAATAATATACGAAAACCTATATGTTCTATAGGTAAAAGACGAGTAATGGAATAACTCTAACTTAGACATTTTCGTATAAAACTCTGCACTATTTCTATAATAACGCATTTGATTGATAGTTATATGATATCACGTATGCTTCTACATAATATGCGACCGAAATATTTGAGTTTATTTTGATGGCGCGAATACCATCACAACAAAAAGCAATTAAGGTTGTAAAAATTATCAGTCGATTACATATACACGGTCGGGCAAATAATTTGCGAGAGTTTTTAAAGGTATGGAAGATACGAGACATCTAGCCAACCAAATTGCTAATTTTTTTGGTGAAGACAGTTGGGCATATCCTATAATATTGATTGGCGCTGCCACTTTAGCCTACTTGATAATTCGTTTTGTGGCCGTTCCCTTGTTGTATCGAGGCATTACCCGTACCCCAGGAAAATGGGATGACCTGATCGCGAGGCGCGGGGTCTTCAAGATTGCCGCAGTACTAGCTCCAGCCGTAGTACTTTACGTGGGGGTTGCCCTATATCCAGAATTTTTGGGGATAGGTCGGCGGATTATTCTCGCTTTTATATTTACAATTCTCATTGTTTTAATTGGCCGTCTCCTCAACTCTGCCCTAGATATTTACCAACTGTATCCCATATCAAAAGAACGCCCCATAAAGGGGTATGTCCAGCTTGCGAAGCTCTTAGTTTATTTGCTCGGAGCCATTGTCGTAATATGTATATTACTTGATCGGTCACCTTGGGGAATATTGGGGGGGCTTGGGGCGATAACAGCCGTCCTATTACTTGTATTTCGCGATACTATTCTTTCCTTTATTGCAAGTATCCAGCTGGTATCGAACGATTTAGTAAGAAAAGGCGATTGGATAGAAATGCCTGAATATGGGGCAGATGGTGACGTGGTAGACATGGCTTTACATACGATCAAAGTACGTAATTGGGACAACACATATGTCACCATACCAACCTATAAGCTCATGGAAAGTTCTTTTAAAAATTGGAGAGGGATGAGCGAATCTGGAGGACGTCGCATTAAGCGGAGCTTACTAATAGATCAAACTAGTGTAAAATTTTGCGATAATGAAATGGTTTCACGTTTTGCTAATTTTAAACGCCTAACCAACTACATAGAGACTAAACAAAAAGAACTTAGAGAAGCAAATCAAGGATTGGATTATGATCAAATATTAGAGCTTCCACTTAATAGACGGGCATTAACCAATCTGGGTACGTTCCGAGCTTATTGTCAAGCGTATATCACTGAAAACACTGAGCTTAGAGACGACATGACAGTTATGGTTCGTCAACTGGCACCAACACCAAATGGATTGCCCCTAGAGATTTATGTATTTTCTAAAGATATTAACTGGGTAAATTATGAAGGTATACAAGCTGATTTATTTGATCATCTGCTAGCTGTCTTACCCTTCTTTGATCTTCGGATTTTTCAAAACCCAACCGGTGCCGATTTGCAAGCATTCTCACTTACTCAACAAAACAACCCCCTAATTCATAAAAACAACAACCAAAGTAATATAGGCCAGAAGGACTAGTGCTATCTAACAGACATATGGGTTCTGTAAATTGGGTAGGTTTAGGAACTTTATACAGCAAAGAGTGCCGCCGATTTCTTAAGGTTTGGCTTCAAACAATCTTGGCTCCCACAGTTACGAGTATTTTATTCTTAATTGTATTCACACTGGCAATTGGCCAATCAATGCTAGAAATAGGTGGCGTAAGCTTTGTAGAATTTATGGCGCCAGGCCTAATAGTCATGGCAATGATGCAAAATGCCTTCGCGAACACTTCGTCTTCTCTTATGATTTCGAAAGTTCAAGGTAACGTGGTTGATGTTCTTATGCCACCACTAAGTCCTAGTGAATTGCTTATAGGTTTTTCTATGGGAGGCGTGTCTCGAGGTTTAGTCGTCGCATTAGTACTTTCCCTTGTAATCTCTCCGTTTGTGTCACTTAATATCCATAACTTTGGATTCCTAGTTTTTCACGCAATAGGCGCCAGTTTGCTACTATCCCTGTTAGGGTTGATAACTGCAATTTGGGCAGAAAAATTCGATCAGCTAGCAGCAGTAACAAATTTTTGCATAACACCCCTTGCGTTCTTATCGGGAACTTTTTATTCAGTTCAACGACTACCTGAACCACTTCTTACAATCAGTCAGTTTAATCCTTTTTTCTATCTTATTGATGGGTTTCGGTATGGTATGATAGGCCACTCCGACGGATCACTAACGGTTGGTATTATTGTAGTTTTTGGATGTGTTTTAGTTATGTGGTTAATTTGTTATAGAATTCTAATGAAGGGATATCGACTTAAAGCATAGAGTATGGAGGATTACCCACAAGGTTTGCCAACAAGTTATTAAGTAATTCTCCGTTAAATTATTTGATTTTTTTATAAAAATGCTCAAGAAACTGAGTATGATAGAATACTCGTATCATTAGGAGAATATTGTGTCGTCTGCACTTATAAAAAATTATGCTCGAATAGATATCGCTTTTGATAGAGGCGAAGGCTCATACTTATATACAAAGGACAACAAACGTTTTTTAGACTTTGCCAGTGGGATTGCGGTAACCAATTTGGGCCATGCGCATGCAAACGTTACTGCTGCGCTAAAGAGTCAAGCCGATAAACTTTGGCATGTTTCCAATTTATATAATATTGACCCCCAGTCGCAATTAGCTGAAAAGCTAATTAGTAACTCTTTCGCTGATCAAGCATTTTTTTGTAATTCTGGAGCAGAAGCTGTAGAAGCAGCCATCAAAATAGCTCGTATATATTTTAGCGCAAATGGAATGCCAGAAAGATATCGTATCATTAGTGTAAAGAACGCATTTCATGGTAGAACTCTGGCTACCATTGCAGCCGGTGGGCAAGCAAAGCATTTAGAAGGTTTCGAACCCCCGGTGGATGGATTTGACCAGATTCCTCTAAACGATCTACAAGCAGCAAAAAGAGCAGTAGGTAACAACACCGCTGCGTTTCTAATTGAACCCATCCAAGGAGAAGGTGGTATTAATGTAGCAAGCAGTGAATTTTTACGCGGGCTGAACACGCTAGCAAAGGAAACTGGAACTCTAATTATTTACGACGAAGTTCAATGTGGTATGGGGAGAACTGGAAAACTTTGGGCACATCAGTGGAGCGATATAACTCCTGATATTATGACACTAGCTAAAGCACTAGGAAATGGATTTCCAATTGGTGCAGTATTAGCAAAAGAATCTGTCTCCCAAGCACTTGTACCAGGAAAACATGGTTCTACATTTGGTGGGAATCCTCTAGCTATGACTGTGGCGAATGCCGTACTTGATGAAATATTAGTCGAAGGATTTTTAAATCAAGTAGAAAGTATGGGGGCACTATTCCGCATTCGTCTTAACAATTTACTTAATAATCAAAAAATATTTTCGGAAGTGCGTGGTATGGGACTAATGTTGGGTCTTCAATGCAATGCCTCTAATCTGGAATTAATGGCCGCTTTGCGTGACTTTGGAGTTTTAACGGTAGTTGCCGATAACAACGTCCTCAGACTTTTGCCACCCTTGATAATCGGAGAACCCGAAATTGAAGAAGCTTGCGCAGCACTAATACAAGCTTGCAAAGCCTTAGAGACATGAATCGGATTAGACATTTCATAGGATTGGAATCATTTTCCTCTGAGACACTTCGGAAGATGATTAATCATGCAGCTGCTCTTAAACGCGCGCCCGAATTAGAAAAAGAAACACTCAATGGCAAAACACTGGCTATGATTTTTGAAACTCCGTCAACTCGCACTAGGATATCTTTCGATGTTGCTATGCATGAGCTAGGTGGCCACTCAATTGCATTGTCTCCAGGCGAATTACAGCTTGATCGTGGAGAATCTATTAGCGATACCGCTCGTGTACTATCTCGCTATGTCGATGTAGTTCTTCTAAGAACCTCAAAACATGAATCACTTTTACAATTGGTAGATAACTCTAATATACCGATAATCAATGGGTTAACAGATCGTACACATCCTTGCCAATTACTCGCTGATATTCTTACCTTTGAGGAGCATAAAGGTTCCATAAAGGGGCGAAAAATAACTTGGATTGGGGACGGTAATAATATGGCCGCTACATGGATTCAGGCTGCGCACAAATTTGATTTTTCGCTCATACTCGCCTGTCCACCTCAACATGAACCAGAAAATGAAATACTGCATTGGGCACAGAGCAAAGGTGCCAATATATCTACCTCGGCCGACATCAATGAGGCCGCACAGGGAGCCGACTGTATTGTTACAGACACCTGGATTTCCATGAGTGATGACCCAAATTCGCAAAAAATCGATAATTTAAAACCGTTTCAGGTAGACGAGTCTGTAATGTCTAAGGCCGATAAGGATGCAATTTTTCTTCATTGTCTTCCTGCAAAACGTGGCCTAGAGGTTAGTGCAGGTGTTTTAGAAAGCAAGCATTCCGTAGTTTTTGATGCCGCAGAAAACCGCCTTCACACCCAAAAAGCTGTCCTATTATGGTGCCTAGCTAAAAGAAGTTAGACATGGATTACAATTTCGATGATTTTGTACGAACTTTTCGAATAAGAAGCGCTAATGTTCGGGGGCGTCATGTAAAGTTACAACATTCATTACAACTAATTCTGGATCAGCATAAATATCCTGACATAATAAGTCAGCAGTTAGGACAATTGATCGCCCTAGCCGTGTTACTTGCCAGCACCATAAAATATGAGGGCACCTTTACTGTCCAAACTAACAGCACCGGGCCTCTGAGAATGATGGTAGTTGATGTTACCAGTACCCATGAAATCAGAGGGTACGCTGATTTTGATTCCAATGAACTTAAAACTATTTTAATTGAACATTGTGAGCCCCCAATTCCTCTTCTTATGGGTTCTGGGCAGTTAGCATTTACAGTAAACCAGAGCCTCGATAAAGAGTTATATCAGGGCATAGTCCCTATTGAAGGTATTAGCTTAAGCGACTGCGCGCATAATTACTTTCGGCAGTCTGAGCAAATTTCTACAGCTATTAAATTATCCTCTGGAAAAAATGAAGGAGTGTGGTCATGCGCGGCCCTTATGCTTCAAAGAGAACCAACTTCTCAGGGAATTTCTAAACTAGATGATTCGAAACCTACCCCTACAAATTATCCCCCTCATATGATTGACTCATTAAACATTGAAAATGACGAGAACTGGCGGACATGTGTTTCTCTAATGAGTACCGTAAAGGATTCAGAACTTCTAAGTTTGATAGTAACTTCGGATCAACTTTTATATAATTTATTTCATGAAGTTTCAGTGATTGCATATCCCGAATGCGCAATTCACTTTAAATGTCGATGTTCTCGTGGCCGGGTTAAAACTACACTGAATGCACTTCCTAAAAATGAAATAGAGGCTTTGGCCACGGAAGGACAGCTTATTGTCACCTGTAAATTTTGTAACAAAGATGAAACTTTTGAAAAATCGGAACTAGCAACCCTTTACGCCACCTGATTAAATGAAAGAACACATGACTTCCACATATCAAAATATACATTTCGCTAAGAAAGTTAATAGAATCCTAATATGGATTAGTTCCATCATTATATTATCGGCATTACTGACAGCTTGCGGAACAAAAGTCACCCGTACAACAACACCAGAATTTTCATATTTACACCTTCCTAAGCTAAATGTTTTGGTTTCTGAGATTCAAGTAATACAAAAAACTGAGCTAACGTATGAGGAACCCAACATCGAACACTTATTTCCGATGCCAATCAGCTCTGCCGTTCGGCGCTGGATAAATCATCGATTGGCCCATTTAGGGGGCTCTAAAGAAATGCGTGTAATCATTGAAGAAGCGCGGGCAACCGCGTTAAATTTAAAAACTAATGAAGGATTAAAAGCTCTTTTTACAAACGAACAGGAAGTGCAAATTGATGCCAAATTAAATGTCAAAATTGAAATTATCGACGAAACAAACTCCGTTGAAGCATTTACCCGAGTTCAGGTCACACGATCTAGAACTATCCCTGAAAGTTCTTCTGTTGAAGAGCGTGATAAAATTTATAGTGAATTAACCATGGTACTTATGAACGATTTCAACGCGACACAAGAGCAGAAATTTAGACGATTCTTTTCAGGGTTCATGCCCTAAATGACGAATATGTATTTGGTTGATTGTTATATTTTTGCATTTGTGTCTAACCTTTTTGTTGCTTCTTCTAGGATAAATACTCGAATTGCACTAGATAAGTTTCCTTGTCGACAGTTATCGATCTGACCGACGATAGTGTTGATTGATTTACCATGTGATATTGCAATACGCTTTAATTCACCCCAAAATTCTGGTTCGAGAGAAACTGATGTTCGGTGACCTTGAAGCGCAATTGAGTATTTTATGATTGATTTTGACATATGCTCTAATTGAAAAATCCTTACAAAACTAACTTGATTTGAATCATCGAGAACCAAGCATTGTTCGCGGTTGCACCCAAGTGTCAAACTCCGCCTCAGTAACAAGACCCATTTGGACAGCCGCAGACCGTAAAGTAATGCCCTCTATATGAGCCTTTTTAGCGACCTTAGCTGCATTATCGTACCCAATATGCGGGTTTAGAGCCGTTACAAGCATAAGTGATTCATTTAATAAGTCTTCAATCCGTTTTCTATTGGGCTTGATGCCCTCTACACATTTACTTGAAAAACTACGTGCAGCATCCGCTAATAGTCGAATTGACTGTAAGAGATTATAGATTATCACTGGTTTATATACGTTCAGTTCAAAATGACCATTTGACCCAGCGATGGTAATCGTTGTGTGATTTCCCATTACTTGAGCGCAAACCATTGTTAAAGCCTCTGACTGTGTTGGATTAACTTTACCAGGCATTATGGATGAGCCAGGCTCATTTTCTGGTAATTGGAGCTCTCCTAAACCAGATCTTGGTCCAGATGCAAGTAAACGAATGTCATTGGATATTTTTAAAAGTGAAACTGCAAG
>CAYRUX010000219.1:0-7482 GCA_964427515.1 uncultured Rhizobiaceae bacterium | reverse complement strand
CACACCTTCATGAACATTAATGGGAGCTCTACCTATCCAAGACATTAACTTAATTCCCAACCTTTAGAAAACTCTGCAGAGAATTTCTCCGCCGACCTTCTGTTTTCGTGCTTCAATATCTGACAATACACCCCGCGGAGTTGAGATGATTGATATTCCAAGGCCTCCGTATACTAACGGAATACTATCAACTCCTGAGTACACTCGCCGACCAGGCTTTGAAACTCTCTGAATTTCCATAATTACGGGCTTGCCATCACTATATTTTAATTCAACCTCATAAATCTTTCTTCCGTCTGAACCAGCCTCCTCCCTATAGCCACGAATGTACCCCTCTTTCTGCAATACATCTAGAACTGCTCGACGCAAATTGGAGGAAGGGCTTGTTACAGAAGATTTCCGCGCTCGTTGACCGTTTCGAATTCGGGTAATCATATCTGCTATCGGATCACTCATTGTCATAAAACTTCCTCACCAACTTGATTTTACCATACCAGGGACATAGCCAGATGATGCTAGCTCACGTAGTGCAATACGCGATAATTCAAATTTTCTATACACCCCACGAGGACGACCACTTAGCGCACAACGACTTCTCACTCTTACCTTTGCTCCGTTCCTAGGTAATTTAGATAATTTTAATTGAGCAGAAAACCTTTCCTCTGCTGGTAACGACAAATTACGAATAATTGATTTTAATTCCGCACGTTTAGCCGCATCGCGAGCAACAATTGCTTTACGTCTATTATTTTTTTCTACGGCACTTTTTTTTGCCATTTTTCAATCTTTCCAATTCTATATTAGTTTACTATTGGCAACAGAAAGGCAGTTAACTACGCCCGCCCTTCATCATTTGTCTGGGATGTTGTTTTTTTTTTTATTTTTATTCGTCGTACTTGATCTACACTATCATAATCAATTTCAGGAAAAACAATTTGCTCCTTAAGACCCATTGCATAATTTCCGCGACCGTCAAAACTCTTTGATGACAACCCTCTAAAGTCTCTAACCCGCGGGAGAGCAATGGTTACAAGGCGATCTAAAAATTCGTACATTCTGTCACGTCTAAGTGTTACCTTACAACCAACATTCATGCCCTCACGTATCTTGAAGGTAGAAATAGACTTTTTTGCCTTCGTGATTACAGGTTTTTGCCCAGCAATCAAAGATATTTCTCTACTGGCAGCTTCTATTTTCTTTTTGTCAGCTGAACCCTCTCCTACTCCCATGTTGATTATAATCTTATTCATAACTGGGGTTTGCATCTCATTCTTATATCCAAACTGCTTGCTAAGCGCAGGTCGTATTTCATCCACGTATATTTGTTTCAACCTAGGCGCCTTAGGATGCTCAGACATCTAAAACCTCCCCAGACTTTTTTGCGTATCGCACCTTTTTTCCATCCTCCAAAGTTCGGAAACCAACTCGGGTAGCAACGTTCTCAACCGGATCGATTAATGCAACGTTTGAGATGTGGATTGTAGATTCTCGTTCCTTTATGCCCCCCTGAGGCTCTGTTTGTGAAGCTCGAACATGCCGCTTCGCCAGATTTAAGTTATCGACAATCACCCGTTGCTCCTTTGGGTCTACTTTTTTTACTGTTCCTCGGCGCCCTTTTTCCTTGCCGGTTAAAACAATCACTTCGTCATCCTTCAGAATCTTTCGCTTTGCCATTTTGTTCATTCTTTCTCAGCAACGTCTCTCAAAGCACTTCAGGAGCTAGAGATATGATCTTCATATAATTTTTAGCTCTAAGCTCTCGAGTAACAGGTCCAAAAATGCGAGTTCCTATAGGCTCGCCTTGCGGGCTTAAAAGCACTGCAGCATTTCTATCAAACCTTATCGAGGTGCCATCATCTCGCTTTATTTCCTTCGCCGTTCTGACAATAACAGCTCTATGGATCTCACCTTTGGTAACTTTTCCTCGTGGAATAGCCTCCTTCACAGTGACAACAATTTGATCTCCAACAGAAGCATACTTCCGTTTTGAACCTCCTAGAACCTTTATACATTGAATTCGACGGGCTCCAGAATTATCCGCTACATCTAGGTTTGTCTGCATCTGGATCATATTGAGACACGCCTCTCTGTCACAACAAATTTTATACCATTTGAGCAATAATCAACCATCTAACTAATAACTTCCCAGCACTTACGCTTTGATATAGGTCTGCATTCCTGAATTTGCACCACATCACCAATCTTGAAAGAGTTTTGCTCATCATGCGCCGCATAACGCTTTGAACGCCGAATTACTTTCTTATAAAGTTTATGCATAAATCTCCGATCGACTCTAACAACCACCGTTTTATCTAGATTATCGCTAACAACCGTACCCTGCATAACGCGCCTTGGCATAAATTTGTCCCCTTACATCCAACTATGCGGTCTGCTGTTCACGCAAAACCGTGCTCACACGAGCAATATCTTTTCGTACATCACGCATACGCGAAGTATTTTCCAATTGACCATTTGCCTGTTGAAAACGTAAATTAAATGCTTCCTTCTTTAGCCCTAGAAGCGAATCATTTAATTCATCCGTAGACATATTTTTAATTTCCTCAATATTCACCACTATCCCCCTTCACCTATTCGGGATACAACCCTGGTTCGTACTCTAAATTTTGCAGCAGCTAATCTAAATGCCTCCGCTGCAACCGCAGAAGAAACGCCATCAATCTCATATAAAATTCGTCCTGGCTTTACCCTAGCCACCCAGAACTCTGGAGTTCCTTTTCCCTTACCCATCCTTACTTCAGCTGGTTTACTAGAAACAGGAACATCAGGAAAAACTCTAATCCAAACTCTTCCGGCACGCTTCATATGGCGAGTTATAGCTCGCCGACCCGCTTCCAATTCACGAGCTGTAATTCTTCCAGGCGTGGTGGCCTTTAATCCAAACGAACCAAAATTTAAGCCTGTACCGCCTTTAGCGAGACCATGAATTCTGCCCTTATGAGCTTTTCGATATTTTGTACTTTTAGGCTGCAACATCGTTTTGGTCCTTGTCCTCTATCGAGAAGTAACGTTCTCTTGTGATTTCTTATCCTGAGCCATCGGATCATGAGAGAGAATCTCTCCTTTAAAAATCCACACTTTTACACCACATTTGCCGTAGGCGGTCTGGGCTGAAGCAAAACCATAATCAACATCTGCCCGCAATGTATGAAGTGGAACACGGCCTTCTCTATACCATTCAGTACGAGCAATTTCTGCTCCGCCAAGACGACCTCCACAATTTATCCGAATACCATCCGCACCAAGGCGCATCGCCGACTGTACAGCCCGTTTCATAGCTCTTCTAAATGCCACACGTCTAACTAACTGTTGTGCAATATTCTCAGCAACCAGCTTAGCCTCTATTTCTGGTTTTCTGATTTCAACAATATTAAGATGAACCTCACTATCAGTCATTTTACTAACATCAAGTCTCAACTTATCAATATCCGCACCTTTCTTACCAATCACTACTCCTGGACGCGCGGTGTGAATTGTAATCCGGGCTTTTTTGGCAGGTCGTTCTATAACAATTTTTCCAATTCCTGCCTGACTTAACTTATCAAACAGGTGATCCCGTATACTCAAATCCTCAAACAGTAACTGACTATAATCAGCATCAGCATACCAACGGGAATCCCAGGTACGGTTAATTCCTAAACGAAGTCCTATGGGATTTACTTTTTGACCCATTATACCCTTTCCTCGCGTTCTCGCACTACGATTGTCAAGTGACTGAATGGTTTCATGATTTTTCCTGTTCGACCCCTAGCTCTCGGACGCCAACGTTTGATGACCAAACCCTTACCAACATTTGCTTCTGCTACAACCAATCTATCAACATCAAGCTCGTGATTGTTTTCAGCATTAGCAATTGCTGATTGCAAACATTTCTTAACCGCATCTGAAATCCTTCTTTGTGAGAAAGCAAGAGCACTTAATGCTTTCTCCACATCTTGGCCGCGAATGCTGTCAGCAATTAAATTTAGCTTCTGCGGGCTTACACGAAGATTGCGGAGAACCGAACTTGCTTCCTTATTTCCGAGTAACCGCTTACGCTTTTGCTTGCCCATTTTAAACCCTTTTTGCCCGCTTATCACCTGCATGGCCCAGAAATGTCCTAGTGGGTGAAAATTCTCCCAACTTGTGACCAACCATGTTTTCATTTACTAATACTGGAAGAAACTTACGGCCATTATATACTCCAAATGTTAATCCCACAAATTGCGGTAGAATGGTAGAACGTCTGGACCAGGTACGAATTACGTCCTTTCTTCCAGCGGCTCTTGCCTCTTCCGCAACCTTTAGAAGGTATCCATCAACAAACGGTCCTTTCCATATCGAACGTGCCATTAGTGCCCCCGTAACCTTATGGTTTTCTACGCCGAAGAATAAAACGGCTGGTTCTTTTATTATTACGCGTACGTTTACCTTTTGTTGGTTTACCCCATGGTGAAACTGGGTGTCTTCCACCAGATGTCCGGCCTTCTCCACCGCCATGGGGATGGTCTACAGGATTCATTGCAACTCCTCTAACATGGGGTCGCTTACCTAGCCATCGCGAACGTCCAGCTTTACCACTATTCTGATTTTGATGATCTGGATTAGAAACAGCTCCAACGGTAGCCATACAATCAGCGCGAACCATTCGCTGCTCTCCTGAACACATCTTTAGAAGTGCGTATCCCTGATCCTTGCCAACTAGTTGCACATAACTACCAGCTGCGCGAGCAATTTGACCACCTTTACCCGGCTTCATTTCAATATTGTGGATTATGGTGCCTACAGGGATATTTTTCATCGGCATGGCATTGCCTGGTTTAATGTCAACTTGACTTCCTGAAACGACTTTATCTCCTGGAGACAGGCGCTGCGGAGCCAAAATATAGGCGTTAGTTCCATCCTCATAATTTATGAGAGCAATAAATGCTGACCTGTTAGGATCATATTCAAGTCTTTCAACTGTACCTACGACATCAAACTTTGTGCGTTTAAAATCAACAATCCGATAACGCCTTTTATGACCGCCCCCTCGATGATCAGCGGTAATCCTACCAGTATTATTTCTCCCACCCTTTTTACCCATGCCTTCGGCAAGTTCCTTAAGTGGCTTTCCCTTCCAGAGAGACGATCGGTCAATCAGCACTAGCTGGCGGCGACTTGGTGTTGTTGGGTTAAAGCTTTTTAAAGCCACAGTTAAACTCCCGTCATCATGTCAATTGTTTGACCTTCAGCAAGCGATACAATTGCTTTTTTCCAATCTTTACGCTTTCCTATACGGCCTTTAAAGCGCTTTACCTTTCCGTTCATCCTTATAGTATTTACATGCTTAACCTTAACTTCAAAAAGCCCTTCCACCGCCTTTTTTATCTGAGGCTTAGTAGCTGAAAGTGAGACTTTAAAAGTTACTTGGTTGTGTTCACTGCCCTGAGTAGATTTTTCCGTTACTAGAGGGGAGTCAATAATTTCATACCAACTTTTATTAATATTTCCACTCATTTTAAACGAGCCTCCAAATGTTCAATAGCACCCCTAGTCAAAACCAATGTATCGCGCTTTAGAATGTCATAAACATTAGCTCCCTGATGATTTAAAATATCGATGTTTGGAAGATTGCGTGCAGCACGGCCAAAGTTCGCGTCCAGTTCCGGACCATCAATAAGCAATACAGACGAAGCTAACTTGAGTTTTTTAAGATAACTATTTAACAGAGAGGTTTTTGTATTTTTCATTGATGCAGAGTCTATTACAACCAATTTTCCCTCCGCACATTTGCTGGACAATGCTGATCGTAATGCCAAGCGCCTAACCTTCTTCGGCAACTTATGTTCATGACTCCTAGGTTTTGGTCCAAATATTACAGCACCGCCTCTAAATTGAGGAGATCGTAATGAGCTTGTTCGAGCCCTACCAGTACCCTTTTGTTTCCAAGGCTTTCGAGTTGAACCGCTGATTTCACCAACAGTCTTAGAACTATGCGTCCCCGCCCGCCGTTTTGCTAGTTGCCAACGAACTGTTCGATGCATTAAATCTGGACGAATCTGAACGCCGAAAATTTCTTCAGATAGCTCAATATCCCCTGCGGGTTTATTGTCCAAGCTTTTAACTTTGACCTTCATTGGGTCAATTCTCCTTAGTACTAGTGGCAGCTTCATCTAACATTTCAATGTTTTGATCAGAACTGCTATCTAATTTTTTGTTAGAATTATCGATTGATTCCGTGGGTTCGTTCGTTTTCTCTTTGATTTGATCTTTTCCATCAGGTTGGTTAGCCAAAGCACTTTCCTTAACCCCATTTTCAGAGGTTGGAAATGGGGCATCTTTTGGAAAACCTTTTTTTATAGCATCTGATACAAAAACTATTCCAGATTTTGGCCCAGGCACCCCACCTTGGATAAATATCAACCCACGATTCACGTCCGTAGACACAACTTCTAAGTTTTGAACCGTTGATGTCACTGCACCCATCTGGCCAGGCATTTTTTTTCCCTTAAATACTTTCCCAGGATCTTGACATTGCCCTGTAGAACCAATAGCGCGATGAGATACTGACACTCCGTGACTAGCTCTTAACCCACTAAAATTGTGGCGTTTCATTCCGCCAGCAAATCCCTTACCAATTGAAGTCCCTACAACATCAACAAATTGGCCGGATATAAAATGATCTGCTAATATTTCCCTTCCAATATCTATCAATCCACCTTCACTTACCCGAAACTCCTTAAGAAGTCTTTTTGGCTCTATCTTTGCCTTGGTAAAGTGGCCACGCATAGCAGAGCTAATATTTTTAACCTTTGCTATTCCATGACCAACCTGAACAGCAGTGTAACCATGGGATTCCGTTCTTTTTTGCGCAACCACTTGACACGCATCAAGCTTTAAAACAGTGACGGAGATGTGCCTGCCATCATCATGGAAAACACGAGTCATCCCCATCTTTTTGGCGATGACACCGGATCGACGCTGTGAAATTTGCATAGCCGACATACTAATTAACCTCTATAAACGTATTTCAACGTCAACCCCAGCTGCCAAGTCAAGTTTCATTAAAGCATCAACAGTCTGAGGCGTTGGTTCCACAATATCTAAAAGCCTCTTATGGATTCGTATTTCAAATTGCTCACGAGACTTCTTATCAATATGTGGCGAACGCAATACACAGTATTTATCAATTTTTGTTGGCAACGGTATTGGTCCACGAACCTGTGCGCCAGTCCGCCGAGCTGTATTGACAATCTCACCCGTTGAATTATCCAAAATACGGTGATCAAATGCTTTTAAGCGAATTCGAATATTTTGGCTTTCTATTGCCATAGTTAATTCCCATCTAATCGGTTAATATTTTATTCCATTATTTTGGCAACTACACCAGCGCCGACTGTACGGCCACCCTCTCGGATGGCAAACCGCAATCCTTCATCCATGGCAATAGGCGCAATTAAACTTACTTTCATATTGACGTTGTCACCAGGCATAACCATCTCC
>CAYRUX010000218.1:0-10331 GCA_964427515.1 uncultured Rhizobiaceae bacterium | reverse complement strand
TATTCCATTATTTTGGCAACTACACCAGCGCCGACTGTACGGCCACCCTCTCGGATGGCAAACCGCAATCCTTCATCCATGGCAATAGGCGCAATTAAACTTACTTTCATATTGACGTTGTCACCAGGCATAACCATCTCCGTACCCTCAGGTAGCTCAATTGTACCCGTAATATCAGTCGTACGAAAATAAAATTGTGGACGATAATTTGAAAAAAACGGCGTATGCCGGCCACCCTCATCTTTTGTTAAAATGTACGTTTCCGCTTCAAATTTTGTATGCGGTGTAATCGTTCCAGGGTGAGCCAGCACCTGCCCGCGCTCAACTTCGTCACGCTTTGTACCACGCAACAAGACCCCGACGTTATCACCAGCTTCGCCCTCATCTAAAAGCTTGCGAAACATCTCGACACCGGTACAAACGGTCTTAGTCGTGTCCTTTACACCCACAATCTCAATTTCATCTCCAACACGTACTATTCCACTCTCAACACGACCTGTTACCACAGTACCGCGACCGGAGATTGAAAAAACATCCTCAATGGGCATCAAAAATGGCTTCTCCTTTGGACGATCGGGCTGCGGAATATAATCATCAATTGCCTGCATCAACTCCAGTATCGGAGTTTTACCAATTTCCTCATCTCGCCCTTCAAGTGCTGCCAATGCAGAACCACGAACAATTGGAATATCATCCCCTGGAAAGTCATATACTGACAACAATTCACGCACTTCAAGTTCTACGAGATCCAATAGTTCTTCGTCATCGACCTGATCAACCTTATTCATGAAAACAACGAGCGCAGGAACCCCGACTTGGCGAGCCAGAAGTATATGTTCACGTGTCTGTGGCATTGGCCCATCTGCCGCTGAAACAACCAAAATGGCACCATCCATCTGAGCTGCACCCGTAATCATATTCTTTACGTAGTCGGCATGCCCTGGGCAATCCACGTGCGCATAGTGGCGAGCTGAAGTTTCATATTCAACATGTGCCGTTGCAATTGTAATGCCACGCTCTCGTTCTTCAGGAGCCTTATCAATCTCATCGAAAGGAACAAAATCTGCTCCTCCCGCTTCTCCCAAAGTCTTAGTAATAGCCGCTGTCAACGTCGTCTTGCCATGGTCAACATGCCCAATAGTGCCCACGTTGCAATGCGGCTTCGTACGTTCAAATTTTTCTTTGGCCATATCCCTCTGTCCTAACCTCAGCTCTACACTAAGAACTCATTCTCAAATCAAAATCAATTTCACTGTTCGATAAAGCGCACGAACCAAAACCTATCACCCCTAAATAACCTAGAATGTCTGGAGCGGGTGATGGGAATCGAACCCACGTAACCAGCTTGGAAGGCTGGGGCTCTACCATTGAGCTACACCCGCCTCATAACCCTAACTCACCCTCCTTTATCCAAAATCCCAAGACACCTAAAAAGATAGCCCTAGTGGAGAATTTTCAATACATAAAAAAGTAAACGCGCTTCGGCACGTTTACAGCTTAATAAGTTTTGCTAGTCTGCTGCCGCTACTAATCGCCCAACCTAAATAAAATCAAATGAAACCAAGAGCCTGCAACTTTCTCCTGATACGAAGTGATTACACTGGATACCGGTAATCTGCAACTATTTTATTTTAAAATTAAGCGTTTATTTGTGCCTCACTCTCGGATCTCTTGAAATCATATTTAGCATATTAAGTCCAATAAAACATTTTTCACTACTGAGTATGCTTTATAAAACTCGAGGAAATTGAAAATAATGTAATAATCGCTTTATTCATGGTGGAGGGGGGAGGATTCGAACCTCCGTACTCATAAGAGGGCAGATTTACAGTCTGCTGCCTTTAACCACTCGGCCACCCCTCCGCTCTTAATTAAAATCTCTAGACTCTGGAACTCACAAATGCTCCCAACATAACTCGAACAGTTTACCACAGTCGCAGTTAAGGATCTAAACTAGGAAATATCAGTTCTTATTCTATTACTATAATAAATGTCCTGGAATCATTGGATTGCTAGCAACCAAATAGTATAATGTAGCCAAACATGACCCGCAATAGACGAATGCCAAATTATACCGCGAAATCAGATCTTCAACGAACTAGAACTGACCGCCTTGAAGTAATCTATGGATTTCATTCAGTGTGCGCCGCCTTATGCAATCCTAATAGAGCTATTCATTCTTTAATGCTAACGGAACAAGCCGAAAAACTACTACGAGACAATATCTCAAACGCAAACTTTTCGGGTCAGAAGGAAATAATTAATATTGCGCTAGATAGAATAACGACCTATAGCCGAACTGTTCCGATATCCACAATTAACTCCAACGTATCCATGGGCGCTGTGCATCAGGGGTTGTTCTTAAAGTGCCAACCCCTGAAATCTCTCAGCATTCAAGATTCCTGCTACCCAGTAACAAAGAAATCACTTGTAGTGTTGCTAGATCAGGTCACCGATCCTCAGAATGTTGGCGCAGTGTTAAGGTCAGCAGAAGCGTTTGGAGCCTGCGCGCTAATAGTGCAAAATCGTCATTCTCCTTCAACGACAGGCGCTCTTGCAAAAGCGGCATCAGGTGCTCTGGAAAAAGTACCCTTAGTCCGGGTAACAAATATAGAACGTACTATGATAAAGTTAAAAGAAATGGGATATTGGATCCTTGGAATGGATACAACAGCAGCAGATCATCTTTCCAGTTTGACTATCAATTTACCTACCACTCTGGTGTTAGGATCCGAAGGAAGTGGCTTACGGCGCCTTACCCGAGAGAGATGTGACATCCTTGCAAAAATACAATTAATTCACCAGAAGCAAAGCCTGAATGTATCCAACGCTGCCGCAATTGCGCTATATAACATTACCTCAAATTCGGATTACTGCTAAATAATTTAATAGTGGATAGAGAAAATTATATTTTATTAACGTATAAAATTTTTCACGTAATCGCTGCCAAGACCTACTGAATCAAAATGCGCTCTAGCAAGGTCAATTCTGGTAAAAACATCGTCAAATCCAATGGCTTTGCCGTTATCATCCACATAGTGCAGAGAACCATTTACCTGATAAAATGTAATCATTTCTAGCACATCATCTTCTACAATAAGGGTATGGGTTTCACTTGGAGGCTCAAAAATATACGTTCCCTCTCTAGCTACCCAGTCATGTTCAAGGTATCTCCATGAACCTTTAAGAACTAAACCATGAACAGGATCAGGATGCCTGTGACGACTCACGACACCAGCCTTTCTAACCCGAATTAAATGGCACCAACCACCCTGAACTACATTGAACATTAGTGGACGAAAGCATACTCCGTCGACCATCGGCACCCAAAGACGTTCATCTTCTGGGATGGAATCAAGAACTAATTCTGTTACCGCATCTTGATGCGTTGTAGATGATTTTAACCTTTCGTCGATTTCAACAGATGCATCCGCCATATTGCATTCCCTTCATTTTATCTAATATTTCTATATCTGTATCTACGGGCCTCAGTATTTGAAACAAAGCACGCAATGCAACCTTTCCCAAAAAAAGGTTTAGATTGTATCACTATGTATAGCTCTCAATCTAATATTGTAAAAAAGTTTCTGCTTATAAATCACCTCAATACAGCCCGCATTTTTACTAAACAAGTGCACAAGAACTTACTATAATAGTACGCATTGTATTGCGTTACCTATAATGCCAACCTCCAAAAGAAGGTTCACATCTAAAAACCTTTACAACTTGCCTCGTTGTTTTACTCGCATTATTCTCTTATTCATGCCGTCTTAGCTCAGTTGGTAGAGCGATTGATTTGTAATCAATAGGTCGCGGGTTCGACTCCTGCAGACGGCACCAGTTCAATAATTACAGGCTTTCATGTTAAGTATTTAATGATGAGTTTGAGGATATTTTATTTGTAAGTCTCAGCAGAATCGCAATACATATGTTTAAATTTATTAAAAAAGCTACACCAAATACGATTTTGGCACTGAAATGTAATTCTATATCTGTTAAGTTTTATCGCTGGGAGAATTATATATATACGTGCTAACATCCTGAAAAAGGTAACTAGGGAGCAATAGTACTTCAACAATTGGGAGGCAGACATCATGAATCAAGGTGAACTTATCGCAGCTGTAGCTAAAAGTAGCGGTCTATCAAAAAGGGGCGCATCCGCTGCAGTGAAGGCTGCGTGGGAAGAAATTGGAAAATCTTTAAAAAAAGGCAAGCCAGTACGTACAACCATGGGTACATTTATGATTTCTAAAAGAAAAGCTACGAGAGGAAGAAATCCCCAAACTGGAGAGCTCATAAAAATCAAGGCTAGTAAAGCTGTTCGCTTCAAGGCTTCTGCGGGACTAAAAGGTAGATTAAACCCACGTCGTTCTTAAATTAATTCTTTACAGAGATATAGAGACCATCGAACTTTGGTTCGGTGGTCTCTGTATGACCCGAATAAAGTTCAAAAGTATTGATTAATTAATCAGAAACCTTGTGCACTTAAACAGTGACACAAACCTTTGATATCGCGAATAAAGGTGATAAACCGTTACCGTTATGCGCTGAAAGTAATCTGCGGTAAAGCCTGCTTATAAAGTTATTTAGTTAACTTTTTGCCATTCTGTGTTTTGTTCAAAAGCATTCGCCGCTGTATAAATTTTTCCTTCCTCATAATGTCGACCCACCAACATCATTCCCACTGGCAAACCCTCAGAAAGAGCACACGGCATGCTGAGAGCTGGATGTCCTGTGATCGTAAACGCAGCTGTATTTGCCATCATTTCGTGTGAACGCTGTATCATAACTGCTGGTGAAGCATCTAAGGGAGGTATGAGTGTAGCCCTCATCGGAACGGTAGGCAATAAAAGTAAATCAACACTCTTAAAAACTTGGTCATATGCAGAAGTCAAGCGGCGAGTTATATTTTGCGCCTTAGCATAAAATTCTGTTCCGTGAGTGTCCATTACATGCTGCCCAAACAAGGCGATATACTTTAAGGACTCAGGAAGCTTATCTGCTGATCCACGCCATGCTCTTCCTGCAGCCAAAAGCTCAATTATATAAAGATCTTTTCCATGGCGGGGCGACCCATCATTATGGAGGATGGTATTCACCCCTCCCTCGACAGCAATAGGTGCCCGTATTGCCGTACTAATTTTGTGCATAGGAACCGAAATCTCTTTCACAATTGCACCTAGTTCCGCAAACTTGTTTGCAGCCGCACACACCAAATGATCAACTTCTTTCTCTGAGTTATTCAAACCGAAACCTTCGCGCAATATTCCAATGCGCATACCGTTGACAGGAAGTTTTAGGAAATCTGTATATGATTGGGAAACATTAATTGTTTGTCTTGGATCTAGACCATCAGGCCCTGAAATAACCTCAAGGAGAGTTGCATTATCCTCCACAGTAGCAGTCATTGGGCCAACATGGTCGAGACTCATTTCTGAAGTGAGAATCCCAGTGTATGGCACCAGTCCAAAAGTTGGCTTGAGCCCATAAATGCCACAGAAGGCCGCAGGTATGCGAATTGATCCTGCCTGATCGCAACCCAAGGCCATATCAACCTCTTGACTGGCAAGTAGAGCCGCACAACCAGACGACGACCCACCGGCACTCCTTTTGCTTGACCAAGGGTTTAATACTGGACCTGTATCACTCGTATGACTGCCACCCGAATAGCAAAAACTTTCACATGTAGCCTTGCCTGTAATGGTAGCACCTTGTTCTAGCAACCGCGTTACAACCGTAGCATCAATTTGAGGAACCAAACCTTCGAACAACCTAGAGCCATTCATCATGGGTATCCCAGAAAGGCAAATATTGTCCTTAAGCACAACATTTTTTCCCAAAAGTTTTCCATAATTAGCGCCACTAATGTTAGTTTTAACATACCAAGCATTATGGAGGTTTTGACCCACTTCCGGCCATTCAAAATACGTTCGATTTGATGGTGTTACTGGCCTTTCATCTGATAAACCATCAACAATTTTATAGGATTCAATAAGTCGTTCCATTGAACCTAGATATTCATGCGCCTCCGCATTGGTCAGGTCTAAACCTAAAACAGCCCCCGCTCGAATAATATCCGTTACAGTAGGCACTCTGAATGGCATTCCCTTAATATTCCTTTTCTTGCTTTAATTTCTTAAATGATTGTAAAGTAGGGGAAATCGAGAACTCTAAATTAAAGTTAATTGTGCGTCGTCTTTCCGTTTTCAAAATCGCTTTTCCTCAATTCTTCAAGACGCCTGCTCGGCAATCCATAACCACCACCGCCAGCTGTTTCCACGATGAGACGATCCCCGGGGGCCAACGTCATCATTTGCTTAGATAAAATAATTTCTTCGGAACCGTCTGCGCGTAATACTCTGGATATGGCTTTTTCACCGTCACAACCATTAGCAGCGCCACGTGCAGCAGTCATATGGCGTTCACCTCTATGTGTCAGTTGCACCTCGCCACTTAAGACCTCATATTCCCTAATAACACCAAGCCCACCCCTAAATTTTCCTAATCCACCCGAATCAGGACGTAAAGAAAACTGGTTTAGACGTATTGGCGCGTCCATCTCCAATGCTTCAGCAGGAAGGTTCATACAATTTGTCGTATCTGTTTCTATAACATCAACTCCGTCACAGGATACACCAGCACCACTACCACTTGCTATCATTTCTCCCACCACATAGGGTGCGCCTTTTTCATCATTTCCTGCTAGTACTAGCACATGCTGGGAACAAGCCCCATCCGCACCAATTTTGTCGGGAGCCGCGCCTCTCAGGGCACCTAAGATACAACCACTAACTCTTTTGATTGTTGCAGTACGCGAATTAACAGGAGCTGGTGCTTGAGGATTTAGCAGACTGCCTTCCGGAAGTTTAAGAGTAACAGTCCTAAAGCAACCTCCATTTGTTGGTATGTTTGCTCCAGTAATAGCTCGAAGAGCGAAGTATGCTGCTGCTTGAGTTCCGGAAGGAACACAGTTAAAAGGTCCTTTGACGGATTTGTCAGTACCTGTGAAATCACAATGCATACTCCCCTCAGATATTAATACCCTGACGGTAATTTTTACTTTTTTATCTAAAACTACCCCGTCATTATCTAAGAAATCTTCATAAAAATATTCTCCCTCTGGGAGGGAAAGAAGTGCATTTCTGGTGAGCTTTTCAGAAAGATCCAGCAGCCCATCAAAAATAGCAAGCAAACTATTATCGCCCACCTGAGTGGCCAATTTCTGTAGGCGTAATTCTCCGACATTACACGCCGCTATTTGGGCATTAAGATCTCCGAAGAAGTTATCCGGAATTCTGACGTTTTGTTTGAGCATTGCCATTAATGTGACATTTTTTTCACCCGCTTCTAAGAGTTTTAGTGGAGGAATACGTATCCCCTCCTGAAAAATCTCTGTAGCATTAGTGGGAACGGATCCTGGTGACATACCGCCCACATCTTGGTGGTGCGTCATACAAGCGCTGAATGCAATTGGTCGGCCGTTGACAAATACCGGCTTAATTAATGCTATATCAGGTAGGTGCGTACCACCCATATAGGGATCATTCATTATAAATATATCTCCCACTTTCATCTCATGTATCGGATTGTCTGAAAGCACTCGCTTTACAATGGGTATCAGAGTGGCAAGATGAATTGGTATAGCAATAGCTTGGCTTAGCGTCTCCCCTTCAATCGTAAATAGACTTGCAGAAGCATCTAAACCTTCTTTAACGACAGGTGAATAGGCAGTTCTTACCAAGGTAAGCTGCATTTCATTTGAAATTCCGTCAAGTTTGTTTCGCACAACCTCCATGCTTATGGGGTCAACCTGCTTTTCCTCCCTATCAAAACCAGTCACTTTATACCTCAATTTTTATTCATTTTGAGTATGTGGCCGTTTTCAACAATACACTTCCAAAGTGGTTCTATAACAATTGTGGTGTCTTCCTGTTCTATAATCATAGGTCCGATTAATTCCTTTCCCACCTCAAGTGAGTCACGGCTTAACACAATAGTTTCAATAGCATCACAATAACCAGAAAAATATACATTACGGGAACTACTTGAACGCTCTGTGCTCGAGCCACCAGTCGAACTCTGAGGCACTTCCATAGTTTGTCCACGGTGAATTGTTCTAAGGTTAACAATGCGGGCGGGGTTATCTGTGCTATGTCCATGCATTCGTTCATGCTCTAATCGAAATGCTCTGTACAAATCGGCAATACAATCTGATAAGTCAGGAAAAAATGGTGTTTCTATGTAAAATGACTGGCCTTCATAACAGACATCAGCATAGTAACTTACTTGCCGACCATGCTGATCCACCTCATCTTGATCCATCAGTTTACTACACTGCGTATCTAACTTAAGACATTTATGCTTAATTTCCATTTGATCGATACTTTTTAACGCATAAGGGTAGGCAGCACTTACTTCATGCTCGACTGGAGCGCCAAGTAACCCAGACGCAGAAAGCACACCAGGATACCTAGGTACGATAATTTCTGCTAACCCAAGCTCCTGAGCCAGTGCAATCGCATGTACAGGTCCTGCACCGCCAAAAGGAACCAAAACGAAGTCACGTGGGTCATAGCCCTGTCTTACCGATACAAGTCTAATACCTTCAGCCATTTGAGAATTTACAACCCTATGGATACCAAGGGCAGCTTCTTCAACAGACATTCCAAGTGGGTCAGCAATAGAATTTTTTATTGCTATATAAGCTAGATCAACATCAAGTTGAAGTTTTCCAGCGGCAAAATAATCGGCATTCAAGTACCCCAACACTAATGATGCATCACTAACAGTAGGTTGCTTACCACCCATTCCATAACAGGCTGGCCCTGGGTCAGAACCCGATGATTCTGGCCCAACATGCAACCCCTTGGCTGTGTCCAACCAAGCAACACTGCCACCGCCAGCCCCTATAGTGTTAATATCAACCATTGGAAGCCTTACTGGAAAGCCGCCGATAACACCTTCCGCCCTTAATAAAGGCTTACCCCCGCTAATTAAGGCAATATCAGCACTTGTCCCACCAATGTCTAGAGATATGACATTCGTGTTACCAGTGTTTTCAGCAACCGCCTTTGCTCCAATCACTCCTGCCGCAGGTCCTGATAAGAACAGTCTAACGGGACGTGCTCGAGCTATTTCCGGCCCAGTTAAACCTCCTCTCGAGTGCATAATCTGCAGTGGCAATCCATCGCCCATCAACTTAAATGAAGTTTCTAGTTCTACAAGATATTGGTCTACTACGGGTTTTACATACGCATCAAAAACTGTAATTGCACATCTTTCGTATTCACGAAATGCAGGGTCTACTTCACATGAAAGTGATGTCAAAAGGCCTGGATGAGTGTTCTCGATTATGGAACGGGCTCGCATTTCCGACGTTGGATTGAGAAAGGAAAACAAAAAACAAATAGCGACGGCTTCCACACCTTCAGATACCAATTTGTTAGCCGCGTTTTTTAATTCATTTTCATCTAACGGTGTAATAACTGTGCCATCTGACGAAGTCCGTTCTTGCACTTCTAATCTCAGAGCACGTGGAATTATTACAGCGGGTGTTTCCGGTTCAAGAACTGCTTCATAAAGCGACTGCCTCCATTGCCTTCCAATTTCTATTACATCGCGGAAGCCTTTAGTAGTTATCAAACCAATCTTGGCACCTTTTCTTTCCAATACTGCATTTGTAGCTACGGTAGTGCCATGAACAATTCTAGTAATATTTCCATTTTCACATGGCTCATAAAGTTTGGAGAGTTCCTCAACAGCATTTATCGCGGCAACACTTGGCTTCTTCGGAGTGGAGGGTAGTTTTTTAATACGAATTGTTCCATCTTCATCGCGACAGACAAGATCTGTGAAGGTTCCCCCTATATCAATGCCAATTTCACTTTTCACAGAAGTCCCCTTAGTAAACTACAGATCATCTGCGCAGGCCACGGATGCACGTGGTGAAGTTATGAAGGCCGCGCCGAAAGCACTATTAGACTGACTATCCCACGCTGCAAGATTCGGACACGCGAACATAGAAGGATAAATACAATTGCTTTCCCACGAAGCATCAAAATCCTGATCGATATGAGCAAAAATATCATTGGATAGGCGAGTATCAACACCAACAGCTTTACCCGCACTAATATCGATACGGGGTTGTTCCATCGCCTCTTCAAATGACATTCCATAATCAAGTAGAAAACTGATGATCTGCAGCACTGCAGGTAAGATACGTCTGCCTCCTGCCGCTGCTAAGGCGAATCTACAAACAGCCCCACTTTCATCGATGACGGGGCACATATTCGACAAGGGTCTTTTCCCCCCGACAATTGAATTTGGCACCC
>CAYRUX010000217.1:0-1533 GCA_964427515.1 uncultured Rhizobiaceae bacterium | reverse complement strand
TGTTATTGGTCTGATTGTTTATCTATTGCTTTCTCGCGCTGGACCATTTGGTGTATTTGGTTTGCTATACACGCCGACAGCTATGATTATTGCACAGGCTATTTTAATTACGCCCTTGGTTGCTGCATTAACTCGACAGATCATGGAAACTTTGTGGGTAGAATATGAAGAACAGTTTCTCTCGTTGGGAAGCACGCCAATAAGGTCAGTCATTGCGATTTTATGGGATGGTCGATTTGCTTTAAGCACTGCCGTGTTAGCAGGATTCGGTCGAGCTATTGCTGAGGTGGGCGCAGTAATGATAGTTGGGGGTAATATCGATCATGTTACTCGCGTTATGACGACTTCAATAGCCTTAGAGGTTAGTAAGGGGAATTTAGCGCTTGCTTTGGGTTTAGGCATTATATTGGTGCTACTCTCTGTTTTGGTAAATGGAATGGTTCATTTTTTAAAGGGAAATAATCGCGAGGGTATTTCCTCATGAATATACACTCAGAATCTTCAATCTTACCACTTGAACTAAATGGCGTAAGCTTAACGAGAGGAAAACGGCGTTTAATTAAGGATATTTCCTGTAAGTTTGAGCCCGGAGGTATCACTGTTATTTTGGGTCCAAATGGTGCTGGGAAAAGTCTGCTTTTAAGACTTTGCCACGGGCTTTTAGAACCTACTTCAGGCCAAATTATATGGAGAGGCGCAGAAGGACGGAATCCATCAGGTTTTCAGGCAATGGTATTTCAGAGACCAGTAATGCTTAGGCGTTCAGTAAGAGCTAATATAGATTTTGCATTGTCCTTAAGAAAATATCCTAGTCAGATTAGAAGGAGACGCATAGATGAAGTATTGAATCGATGCGGGCTTGGCCAGTTTTCAAAAACACCAGCGAGAGTGCTATCATTTGGGGAGCAGCAACGTCTAGCAATGGCAAGATCTTGGGCTCTTGAACCGCAGGTGCTTTTTCTCGATGAACCTACGGCCAATCTTGACCCTTCTGCTACACATGCAATCGAGGAGTTAATTAGAGCCATGAGCCATGATGGAAGTAAGGTTATTATGTGTACACATGATCTTGAACAGGCTCGAAGGTTGGCAGAAGAAATAATTTTTCTACATAGGGGTCGTATGTTAGAAAAATCAAGCGCTAACCAATTTTTACAAATGCCGAAAACACCTTTAGCTAAGGCGTTTCTAAAAGGAGAACTATTGTGGTGGGATAGGCGTGAGCTTACACCGCCGTGAAGTCATTTAACCTTCCCATGGTGTGTAAAGCCGTTGCAATTTACTTGAAGTAGGTTACATACTTTCTGCCGAAGTTTAATTAAATTACGCGCGAAACGACATTTACTTAATTGGTCGGTAATAGGTTTGTTTTATGACTAATTTGGATTTAAAGTCTACTATGGTCAGGTTTAACAAATTGTATATAGTAATTGGATTTGCTGGCCAAGTTGTGTGAAGACCCTTACTTTGATGCTTAATCTGAAAATGGAATACAGCCGTGTACGAATTTAACTATTATCGCCCAACTTCCTT
>CAYRUX010000216.1:0-8232 GCA_964427515.1 uncultured Rhizobiaceae bacterium | reverse complement strand
AATCTCCGTCGCGTTGATTTCTATAAAGCATTAACTAGGGGCTGATTTATTCAATGCCTTTAGTTTATGGCCACGATAGAGATTCCATAAAGTCCTTGATACTAGGCGCGTTTGGAGATGCTGGAAATCCTATTCCCCTGTTTTGGGTATAGCACATTGTCGGTACTACAAATATTGGTTTAACAGGAGTTTTCAAAAGTTCGTCTAAAAAAAATCGAGAACCTTTCATGCCGTTCACGATTGCATGGCCATAAAAACCATCTACTATTGTTGTTGAGCCATGCAAGAGACGGCAAGCTGCAAAAACAGTAGAATTTGAATAGGTGTGCCATTGGTGGCAATGTGGATCTATTAGTCCAGGTACTAGATACTGACCGTCTGCGTCTATTACCTCTGTATTTGTATCAATAGTATAATTTACGTCACCAACTGCAGCAATTCTCACACCTTTTATTGCGACAGCGTCACTAGGCGCATGGATAGTCCCTGTATGTGTATTAACTATCCTAGCATTTTTGATAACTTTATCTGCGGGTTCAAATCCCATTGCTACGTCAATTAATGCTTCTCTTTCTAAACCCATTTTAAAACCCCCAGTTTATCAAACTTATTTTTTTCGGTAGTAACTTCTTCTTTGTGGTTACAATACAGTGACTTCCATATCATGTAATATGGGATCGTTCTCTAAAGCAATTTCGTTGTCAATTTGAGATCCACAACCAGGACAATAAAAAATCCGAAAAACCACTGGATCATCGATAAATCTGTCAGGTTTTCCAACTAGAGGATTCGATTTTGAAACAGGCAAATCATCTCGGAGGCACCGGTGCTTATAATTCTCTGTGAGTTGTCCAAGGTCTGTGTCGCAGTCTGCACATCCCCAGTGCACTTCTCCGTTTTCACTATATAGGTTTAAATTATCGCTCGCACATTGAATTGGGGGGGTCGAGTGCTTGATTATCTGACTGTCCAATTTTTCCAATCTTTCCAATCTCTGCATTTGAATCCTTTTTCTTTTATCTCGTGTTGCTTCAATTTGTATTATTTGATTTTCATCAATTACAGCTCCGAAGATTTCCTGCGCAGCTTGGGGAGAAACATTGTAATGGTAAAGGTCATTGGCAAGCTGTTCTGGGTCACGCTTAAGAGGGTCGCCAAAACCTCCACCCCCTGACCAACGGACAGCGTAGACGTCAGTTATATTTTGAACAAAGTTTTCTTGGCGAAGAGCGAGTAATTCGCGGTTGCCTTTAAGTTGAGATGTGTCGTCAATCATGGAAGCAGAGTCCATGCGATTTATAATATTACTGTTACGGATAAATGTGTAGGCGTTAGTGGTTGATGGATAGCCTCCCATCATTCCTGTCGAAGTAGGGATGGCATTTCCTGAAGAAAGGGTATCATGAACTATTTGTTCAGTATTGTGGGGTATAAAACAACTTTCCGCTGAAAGACCGCCACGAAACTTTCCAGCTCCTCCTGAGTCTGTTAACTCTTTTCTGTATAAAAATAGAATTGGGTAAAATTGCTCGTTGTGTTCCACATTTGGCAATTGTCCTATGGGAGTTCTTGCCTGCCCACCAGTGTTAATTCCATCCCCTACTGCAAATGCACCGATTGAACCACCAATTGGGTCTATTAGAAAATAGCCGTAAGGCTCGCCCCATTGGTCTGTTCCACGAAAGAGAGTTGCTGGCCATTGACTCGTACCACCAATGCCCATGATATCTTTTCGGAGTTCTGGATCCGGATAGAGCATTTTAGAAATAATGTTATATGCTGGATAAAGTGATATTTCCATTGATTGAATTGGAGCCGTTGAAACTGAAGCTGGGAAGTCTGCGCAATTAAGAGTTCCGGGTACAGGGTCAAACTCAATATGTCTGAGAGCTCCCCCACCCGCGAAGTATTGATCCCAACTAAGCAATTCATTAATTGCAACCATTACGGAACCGCGCCACCCAGAGTATGTTGCATTCATTGCTCCATCTTGAGGAGAAGTTCCCTCATTATCAAACGTGAGTTTATTACCTTCTTTTTTTAATGCTATTTGTACACGATGTGCCCGTCGATCTCCGGGGCGACATGATTCTACATATGTTCTGTCCCGCCATATACCATCAGGAATTTTCTTTAGTTTGTTTAAAAATGCTTTTTCGGAATTGTCTATAATTTTTTTCATCACGCTTTTAACAGTTCTTGCACCATATCTTTCAATCAGTTTTATAATTCTAGACATTGCTGTCATGTTTCCAGCTAATTGTGCTCGGAAATCAAGGGCTACCATCTCTGGTTTTCGGGAAGCTCTCAGGTAAAGAGCCTCAATATCTCTTCTAACTACATAGTTTTCGACAATTTTTACTGGAGGGATCAGTATCCCTTCATCAAATGAATCCTTAGCTGCAGGACAAAAACTTCCTGGTGTTATGCCGCCGATGTCGTACTGATGAAGGCAATTAGTTATCCAGCAAAATAATTCTTCGTTATGGAATACTGGACATATTAACATAACATCCATTTGGTGTGCTGCGCCTACCCATGGGTCGTTAGCTAAAAACATGTCCCCTGGTTTGATGCCGGGATTTTCAGATCGATATTCCAATATCCACTTAACTTGTGTATCCGTAACGCCTGACATGTACTGCATATATGGGCCAAAGTAGACAAACTCAGCATCCTCAGTGAGAATTGACGGATTGAGATCGAGTGCGAACATTGCGACAGGAGAACCTGATATTCGTTGGATGGTGGCTCCATGTTCTTCATTTATGTTCCACAAATTATGTCGTATGACTTCATAATTTACTGGACCAATTTCTTCATCCCAATCTTGGTGAAGCTTTAAGGAATCATTAATTTGAAGTTGTTTCGGTGGCACATACGGAGCATTTACTCCATTAAAATCACAGTCTGATATTTGACTTATGCGGGGCATTTTTTATCATCTCCATGACTTATTTCATTACTTCTATGGTAAGTTCAAAGTTACCAAATTTATCGACATTAAGAAGTTGGTTATGATGAACAACCACTGTTGTGTCCGTAGTTTCAATAATTGCCGGCCCTTCAATTTGATTTCCCGAAACAAGCAGTTCTCCATTGTAAACAGGAGTTATAGTTTTTTTATTTGCTTCTGGCCAAAATACAGATCGTTTGTTTCCTATTGCATTGGGAGTAATTTGGTTAATGGCCTTTTCAGTGGTAATTATACTCGGTTTTATAGTCTTAGCAGATGCGTAGCAACGAAAGGTTATAATTTCAAGTTGTGCACCTGGAAGAGATGAGCCATTGCCATAAAGTTGCTCGTATTGTTGGATAAAAGACTCATTTAGTTTTGAAAGTGCCAGATTATCCATTGAAGCTTCTGAAATTTGGACTTCCACTTCGTTTATCTGGCCTTTGTGGCGCATATCAATTGAGAATTTAAGATGGTGGTTTTTAGTTGGGACGTCATCCGCTGTTAGTTCTTTTGTAGCTAAATCAGTTAATATTTTTAGATTCTTGTCGATTTCGTTCGCTTTAAAAGGTGACCGTATAATATTAACCCGCTCATGAACATGTAGGATATCTGCTGAGGCCGCACCAAAGGCGCACCAAACTGAGGCAGTTTCCCGTTGTGGGATTATCACTTTTGAGACTCCCAATTCCTTTGCAAAAACACCTGCGTGAACTGGCCCAGCTCCTCCAAAAGCGAACAGTACAAATTCGCGAGGATCAAAGCCCTTTTGAATGGTGACCTTTCTAATCAAGTCTGCCATTTGAAATTCAGCAATTTTTGTAATTCCTGCAGCTGCTTCAAGAATATCTATGTCGAGGGATTCAGCAATAGTTTGCAATGCCTTTTCTGCTGCACTCACATCCAATTTCATAGTGCCGCCCGCAAAATTATCTCCGTCAAGGTATCCTAGTAGAAGATCAGCATCTGTGACTGTAGCAGAAGTCCCCCCTCTGGAATAACATGCCGGCCCTGGATGGGCTCCAGCGCTTTCCGGCCCGACTTTTAGCGCGCCAGTAGCATCATCAATCCAGGCTTTAGATCCGCCACCTGCGCCAATGGTTTGGATGTCAACTTTAGAAAGGTAATAAGCATATTGATGCACAACACTGGTATATGAAAATGCAGGTTTTCCATTATGAATTATACCTACGTCAAATGAAGTTCCCCCCATATCGGTAGTAATTATATTCTCGTAACCCATCAGGTTTCCCGCATACTGGGAACCTGTAACGCCCGCAACTGGTCCTGAATCTAGCGTAAGAAGTGGCGCTGCCATGGCTCTTTTTACCGAGATTGTGCCTCCTGCGCACTGTGTTATTTGGAGCGGGTGTTTATATCCCAAATTATTTATATCTTGAGATACTCCTGCTATATAAGTCGTTGTAAGAGGGCCTATGTAAGCATTTAGAGCCACTGCGGCCGTTCGCTCGTACTCTCCCCATTTTGGCACCAGTTCATTTGAGGTGGTTACAAAAATGTTAGGTGCAATTTCTTGAACTAATTCACGAACTCTTCGTTCATGAACTGGTTCTAAAAAGGACCATAAAAAACATACTGCTATCGCTTCGATACCCTCATTGACTAATCGATGTATGGCAGATTTCACTTCATTTTCATTAAGCGGTACAATGATATTTCCAAAACAATCGACCCGCTCAGATACGCCCTCTATAAACCGTTTAGGAATTATTGGGTCTGGTTTTTGACTTTCTGGGAAATGTACTACCAGTCGGATATCGTTTCCGCTTAGACCGCGCGATCCTCGCATAATATGAATGACATCGTTATGGCCTTTCGTGGTAATTAGACCAACTTTAGCTCCGCGTTTTTGAATGATTGCGTTCGTTCCAACCGTTGTGCCATGACTTAGCATTGTTATTTGCGGACATAATTCTTTTAATTCTATGCCAAGTTTTCGGCCTACCGCCGCTAAGCCATCACTAACACCAATAGAAAAGTCTTTAGGCGTGGAAGGCACTTTCGCAGTGGTTACCTTTCCGTTTTTATCTACGATTACGCAATCTGTGAAAGTGCCGCCGATATCTATACCGCATAGGTAAGAAGCCATGGAAAAATACTTTCGTTGGAGATAACTTTGATATTTAGATCTTCTAGGAATGATACAGCTATTGTTGCCTTATCAAATCAATGTTGTCGAGTAATTATGGTAATTAGTTGCGTACTATAAGAGTCGCTTAAAATGATGATGGTGTTCAGGTGGATTTTGAAACATGGATTAAGGTAGCAATGGTCTGTTTGCTAGGTGCTATGTCCCCAGGCCCGAGTTTAGCTATTATTATCAAAAATACTACATTAGGCCGGCAAAAATCAGGAATGTTAGCTGCGCTTGGTCACGGTATCGGAGTAGCTATTTATGCAAGCTGCGTTATTGTTGGCTTAGGATTGGTGCTCAATTCCTACCCCCATCTATTCTCAATCATAAGTTGGGTCGGAGTAGTGTTTTTAGTTTGGATTGGAGTTAATCTCGTACGATCTAGTTACAGGAGTTCAAAGGTTGAATTAAGGGAGGAAAGGCATCGGAGTTTGAGAGGTTTTGTAGAAGGCTTTGCAATTGCAATTCTTAATCCCAAAATTATGGCTTTCTTTTTAGCAATTTTTAGCCAATTTATTGGCCCTCAGCAGCCATGGTCTGAAAAGTGTATATTAGCATTAACTGCGGGTACTATTGATGCAGGGTGGTATAGTTTTGTAGTGCTATTTCTTGTTCGTGGATCTGTAGTTTTCTGGCTAAAGCGACATTGGAACTTAGCAAATAGAATAATAGGAATTTTTCTTATTTGTTCAGCTGCGTTTTTATCCTATGGCACAATTTGACTCCACGAAACAAACCTTAGGTCAGTAACATTCAAGTGAAAGAATTAAATGGCAATATCCGATGGTGGCAGGCCTAATAAAACTCTACCATGGCTACTGCCGTTAGCATCCCAATTCTGAGAAATATGGTTTTGTGCACATTTCATATCTCTGAAACCCTGACTTATTGGGTTGAGATCAAAAATTCCGTGTCCTCCTGCTAAATCCCATACTAGATCTACGGTACGTCTCGCAAGAACATTTGAATATGTGCCGCTGCCTCGAAATTTCGATTTGGCTTCGATGTCAGCAGGTTTGCCAGTAGCTGCTATTCTCATTGCTTCATCACAAACGTCGAGTAAAAGTAAACGTGCTGCGTGAAGACAGGCTGCGCCTTCAGCAAGTTTTACCTGCGTTGTTCCAAATTCATTGACTTGTTTGCCGGACTGCTTTGCAATGCGTCCTCGAACTATTTTAAGAAAATTCTCATAAACCCCTGTTGCGATGCCGAGGCTTGTGGAACTTTGAACCACAGAGAACATGGAATATGCGCCGAGGCGAAACAGGGGGCCGGAATTAAATTTTGACCCCGGGGAAGCTTCACCACCTTTGGTATCTTCAAGTGATAAAACCATATGGTCGGGTACAAATAAATTACGAATTCGTGCTTCTTTGCTTCCTGTGCCCTCCAAACCAATAGTATGCCAATTATCAAATAACTCTACTGAGTTTTTTTCAACTATAAATTGAAGAGATTCTTTCGATTTTTTTTGGTTTGTACAAAAAGCAGAAAAAATCAAAAAATCTGCCCCATCACACCCACTTGCAAAGGGCCATTTTCCGGATAATTTATAACCACCATTTACGGTTTCAGCATTTCCGCAACCAGGGATAAGAACGCCACTAACATTTGCGTCAGGCTTGCTTTCCCACACTTCTTTTTGAGCTTTTTCAGGCCAATAACCAATCATATGATTATGGATAATATATTGAGCTAAAACCCACCCGGTTGAGGAACAAGCTGCAGCTACTATGGGGACTAACTTCACAAACCCACTAAAATGTGCTTCTGCGCCGCCGAATACTTTAGGTTGAAAAAGGCGTTGAAAACCTGCAAGTCGCATTTCGTCGATCGTTTCAGTGGGAAGTCTCCTCAGATCCCTTGCAACTTTCTGTCGAGAATTGAAATTAGTAGTAAGTTCGTGAGCTCTAGAAATTAGCAGATCGACATCAAGTTTGTTAACCGCGTTAGTAGAATAAGGCATATTATTATTCCAGTTGTTCGAATTAGAAAAAATTATAGCACTTTATTTTCCCGAGGGCATGCTCATAGAGATAGAGTTTATACAATCTTACGGTATTGATGTTTTTAGTAATAGTCCGAGTTATATTTGTTCCTCTAGATAAGTAAAATAATAAGGACATTAATATTATTTATGTCTATCTCTTTGACGGGGTAAAAATAGGATCAAATTAGAGAAACTATTTTAGTTCGATAATAGCTTCTATTTCTACTGGTATGTTGAAAGGAAGGGATCCCATGCCCACTGCAGATCGAGGACAACGACCACTCTCTCCAAAAATATCAACCATGAGGTCACTAAAACCATTAATCACATAAGGTTGTTGTTCAAAACTTGGTTCTGCGTTTACCATGCCCAATACTTTGACGAATCGCTTGACCTTGCCCAGATCGCCAATTTCAGATTTCAATGTTGCTAGCATATTCAGCCCTACCATGCGCGCCGCATTATATGCCTCTTCTGTTGAAACTTCTGACGGTACTTTTCCTGTAAGATATTTAGCATCAGCGTCACTTGGGCCGTGGCCTGACAAATACACCAGCTTCCCGTATGTGACCGCGCCTATGTAATTTCCTGCAGGCTTAGGCGCCGTTACTAGACTTAGTCCGAGAGATGCAATTCGATCCTCTATATCCACACCCTATCTCCTAATGTTAGTATGTTTTTAACTTTTTCTCTTCTAGTCGCCAACACAGCATTTCAAAACGGTCTTGGCCATAGAACGCTTCTTTGTTAAATACCATTAGTGGCACTCCCCAGTGACCAGCACTGAGTTGAGCGCTCTGATTTGTTTTGATCTTGGCTTCATACAAATCTGCATTTTGTCGTATTTTGTTATTCAGCGTGTCATAATTAATGCCTACGGCATTGCAGGTGCTTTCAATGGCATCACCCTTATGCCAGTTATCTGTGCGACCATCCCATATTAGTGACATTACGGCTGAAGCGAATTTCAAGCCATAACCTTCATCTGACGAAGCTTGAGCCATGCGAGTTAAATTTCGGATATAGGGCTGTTTTTGTTCGATATGACCAGTTTCTAGATCTTGGATAATTGGATCTGGGATTGGACGTCGATAGGGAATTTTTAGTTATTCTGCAAGACTGTGTCAATCT
>CAYRUX010000215.1:0-14229 GCA_964427515.1 uncultured Rhizobiaceae bacterium | reverse complement strand
TTAAAGTCATTTCAGATTGCACAGGCCTTCCCAGCGTGCGCTTACTTCCTCCCCCGAGTACCTCCAAAGGGTGCACCCCCGACTTCGCCCAATTAATTATAGTAATGAGTTCTTCGATAGACTGCGGTGCGAAAGATTCTGGCATCAAAAACGGGGTACGTCCGGAAATGGTACATTGTCCGAATGCACATGCATTCTACCTAATTCCGCACAACGGTGTAATGTTGGAAAGACCTTTCCTGGATTCAAGAGATGCTGGCTATCAAATACACATTTTACACGCTGTTGCTGCTTGAGGTCTGCCTCATTAAACATTTCGCCAATAAGGTCGCTTTTTTCTACTCCGACACCATGCTCTCCGGTTAAAACACCCCCAACTTCCACACAAAGTTTAAGAATTTTTGCTCCCATCTCTTCTGTTTTTTCTAATTCACCGGGAACATTGGCGTCATATAATATTAATGGATGAAAATTTCCATCCCCAGCGTGAAAAACATTGGTAACAGTAAGGTTGTATTCTTCAGATAACTCAGCAATACGATTCAAAACTTTTGAAAGTTGCCCCCGCGGTATTGTTCCATCCATAACATAATAATCTGGGGCAACCTGTCCAGCAGCTGAAAATGCTGACTTTCGACCCAACCAGAACCGTTGCCGTTCCTCTTCACTCTCACTTATCCGCGAATATGTCGCGCCACAAGCAGTGGCAATATTGCCGACTTGAAGGGCTAATTCCTGAACTTCAACTTCCGGCCCATCAAGTTCACATATCAAGATAGATTCTACATCTAGGGGATATCCTGCTTTGCAAAATTTTTCAGAGGCATGAATAGCTGTTTTATCCATTAATTCTAATCCAGCCGGTATAATTCCAGCAGCAATGATACCAGCGACTGTACGACCCGCCGTATCATTATCTGGAAAACCGATTAACAACGCCTTCGCAATTGGTGGTTTAGGAAGGATACGAACCGTAACTTCGGTAACAATACCAAGCATTCCCTCTGAACCGGTAGCTATACCTAAAAGGTCATAACCCTCCGAATCAAAATGCTTGCCACCAATACTAATTACCTCCCCGTTCATAAGAACCATCTCAATACCGAGCAAATTATTTGTCGTTAGCCCATATTTTAAGCTATGCACGCCACCCGAATTTTCAGCAACGTTGCCACCGATAGAACACACTATCTGGCTTGAAGGATCTGGAGCGTAATAAAATCCTTCACTTTCCATAGATTGGCTAATAGCTAAATTTGAAACGCCTGGTTGTACTGTTGCGCACCGATTTTCAAAATCAATTTCCAATATCTGGTTAAGCCGACCAAGTCCTATCGTAATGCCATCTTCAAGCGGCAATGCCCCTCCTGAGAGTCCCGTACCAGAACCTCGTGGAACAACCTTAATTCCATATTTACTACAAAAGGATAATACATCCGACACTTCCTTCGTATTCTCGGGCAAAACAACCAGCATGGGTATTTGTCGATAGGCGGTCAACCCGTCGGTCTCATATGTTTTAAGAGATACCTCATCCGACATTACATTGCTCTCACCGACAATTCCTGCAAGATCTGACGCAATTTTTAAGCGCTGAGAAATTATAGATTGATCGGGTGGTGGCATTTCCATAGTAACACCAAAGAACCTTTTAACCGTAATACCAATTAACTGTAGTTTAATTTAACCAACAGCCAAAAGCTAACGCAAAGATTTTAGATCTTCAAATGCTAAAAAATTTACATAGATGCCTATAAAACTAGAACTAATTGAAGATATTAGCCCTGACGCGCCTTAAAGCGAGGATTTGTTTTATTAATGACAAATACTCGACCCTTGCGACGAACGATCCGACAATCCTTATGCCTCTGCTTAGCTGCACGCAACGAGTTAAGTACCTTCATACCCTTAAATCTCCTACTATACTCATGAATAACGTGAAGATAGGAGTCATTAATAATGCTGTCAACATAACAAAAGATAAAAAAGCCCTGAGGTTTCTATACAAAACTTATCTGTATCAATTAGACCTTATAATTTAACTCAGGCAAAGCACTTAGTTTAATCAAGCCTGACCCACCTTCTGCCTTTGCTTTCCAAGACCCTCAATTTCTAAATCCATAATATCACCAGCTTTCAGGTATCTTGGTGGTTTCATGCCCATACCTACTCCAGGTGGTGTACCGGTGGCAATCAAATCCCCTGCTTCCAGAACCAGAAACTGGCTCAAATACCAGATCAAGTGCGCAACATCAAAAATCATTGTTTTTGTATTACCGCTTTGACAAACACCATCATTGACCGAAAGTTTCATATCAAGATTCTGGGGGTCTGTTATCTCATCACAAGTTACCAACCAAGGCCCTGTTGGACAAAATGTTTCAGCTGATTTTCCCTTGATCCATGTAGGGCCTCTGTTTAATTGAAAATCACGCTCTGAAACATCATTAACTATGCAATACCCAGCTACATAATCCATTGCTGACGATGTATCCGGCAAATAACTTACCCTTTTACCAACAACAACGCCTAATTCAATCTCCCAATCAGTCTTCATACTAGTACGGGGAATCAACACCGTATCGTTCGGACCAACAAAAGAACTGGGAGCCTTTGCAAATAATATTGGCTCCGTTGGAACATCCATACCTGCCTCAGCTGCATGATCAGCATAATTTAACCCTATCGCTAGAATGTTGCCAGGCCTAGCAATTGGAGCACCTATACGCATTCCTCTCATGTCAATTTCTGGAAATTTATTAGGCTCTTTCTGTAATAATGTCATTAATTCACTCAGCCCACCGGCACCTAACCATGTGCCATCGTATCTATCAACCACACTAGATACATCAATTACTCGACCATCTCTGAGGCTAACTGCTGAACATTCTTTCCCTAAGTCTCCTACACGCATTAATTTCATCAAAATACTCCCGATCAAATACTCAAGTTGCTAAGCAAAATATCTCGACCCATATCTAAACAGCAAGCAAAGATATAAAGATGCGGGCAACGAGCATAAAAATATAGGCTCCTACTTATTTACCTTATGTCATCAGATTAGTTCTTATATTGGTGTGGGTCAGAAAACGAGTTTATTCGTGCCATAATTATCGTATACTTTCTTTTGGTGTTGTTTGAACCGTTAACTTTTTATTAAAGTACGTGCTCACTAATTTTGGAGACCCAAGCTCTAGATGACGAACAAAAATGTCGACGAAGGAAAGTTCAATGATTTGCGACAACTTATGGTCAGCCAAATAGAAAACCATACTGCCTCCGTTTTAGAAAACTCCGGCATAACATCTTGTAGTCAAGGTGTTTTATCAGCCCTAGCTAAGGTGCCTCGACATAAATTCTTACCAATTAACTTAGAAGCTTACGCGTATGCTGATACCGCTCTCCCGATTGGAAACGGAAAAACAATTTCTCAGCCATTTATAGTCGCTCTGATGACGGAATTATTGAAAATTAAGAAGAACGCCCAGATTCTAGAGATCGGGACTGGCTCCGGCTACCAAACTGCAATTCTAGCAGAGTTGGCCAAGAACGTTTACACTGTGGAAATCATCAAAAATCTTTCTGAAAATGCGCGAGCTATTCTGCTGGATCAAGGTTATAGAAATATTTATTTTCGCATAGGAGATGGTAACTGGGGATGGCCTGACTTTGCACCTTTTGATTGTATCATAGCTACAGCAGCATCCGAATTAATCCCCGCAGAGCTAATAAAACAATTGAAACCAAATGGTAGAATGGTTATCCCCACAGGAATGATAGATAAGCAAAACCTCCTTCTTGTTACAAAAGATAGTGGTAACAAAATTGCGACGAAAAATATCATTCCTGTACGTTTTTCTTCAATGACACCCATTCGAAATCACTAACGAACACTAATCACCTTTCACATCCAAAGAATTTTAGTTTACGACTATGGTTTATTTGATTGATAGTCGAAATTGCCAAATAATACGGACATAACTGATGTAATGGAAAAATAATGACAGAAAAAAAATGGAAATTTTGGGGTTGGGGATACGAGGAACAATCTCTATCAGAGAGTGATTCAGTTGCAATTTCACGACAAATTAGCAAATTAACTGGGATTCCTCCCAGTGAATATATACCACCGCCACGTTTAAACGAGATAACTCTAGATGCGCCAACTTTAAGGATTCCAGAATCTCTTACACAAATTTGTTCCACCAGCGATTATGACCGCGCATCACATACATATGGGAAATCCTATCCAGATTACATTCGGGCGTTTAAACGTGATTTTTCTTGCGCCCCTGACGTCGTAGCATTTCCTAAAACCGAAACTGACATAATTGCCTTATTAGACTGGGCTGACAGTTCAAGAATAGCTGTTATTCCCTTCGGAGGAGGTTCCAGTGTTGTGGGTGGAGTAGAACCTGATGTCGGAAAATATTTTCAGAGTACGCTTACTCTTGATATGAAAAGAATGAATAGAGTTCTTGAAACTGACATTACCTCAAGAGCTGCACTTATTCAGGCAGGGACACTCGGACCAAGTCTCGAGCAACAATTAAAACCATCTGGCTTAACTCTTCGCCATTTTCCCCAATCTTTTGAGTTTTCTACCTTAGGCGGATGGATAGCCACTCGCTCTGGAGGTCATTTTGCAACACTATACACTCATATTGATGAACTAGTTGAATCTCTCGAAGTTGTGTGTCCCTCTGGTAAATTTGAAACCCGTCGCCTTCCTGGTTCGGGTGCAGGCCCCAGTCCCGATCGTATGATAATTGGGTCTGAGGGAGCTCTTGGCATTATTACCAAGGCATGGATGCGTTTGCAGAAAAAACCGTTACATAGAGCCTCCTGCGCAGTTCAGTTTAAAAATTTCGAGAGTGCGGTAGAAGCTATTCGAGCAATCGCTCAAGCAGGTCTTTGGCCATCTAATTGCAGATTAATAGATTCAGAAGAGTGCAAGCTAACAGGGGCCGGCGATGGTAGTTTTAATCTCTGCGTTCTTGGATTTGAGTCAAGCAATCACCCTTTAGATGCTTGGATGTCGCGAGCGCTCCAATGTGCAACTGATAATGGTGGCGAAGTAGGAGAGGTTGGAAAGAGGAATGCCACTGCTGATCTCTGGCGAGACGCATTTATAAGAGCACCATTCAAAAGAGAGGGTCTGATATCCTGTGGCATACTTCACGATACTTTTGAAACTGCAATTACTTGGGATAAGCTGATCAATTTTTACACCAACGTTAAAAATGCAACCGAAGAAATTATTATAAGAACGACTGGTGCCCCCGGTCATGTAAGTTGCAGATTTACGCACGCATATACAGATGGGGTTGCTCCCTATTTTACCATTCATGCAAAAGCAAATGCGGGTCGAGAAATAGATGAATGGAAAATTATTAAAAAAGAAATTTCTAACTTATTAATTGATGAAGGTGGAACTATCACACACCATCATGCCATCGGCCGAGACCATATGCCATGGTATAAACAGCAACGGCCAACTCTCATTGGAGAGGCATTTAAATCTGTAAAGGAAACTCTTGACCCTAAGGGACTTCTTAATCCTGGAGTCATTATTCCGTCTCGCTGACACAAAACCAACATTTTAACCAGCACATATATTCTTTAAGGATAAAATTATAGACGTAAAACTAAGATATCTTAAAACAAAACCTTACCAGAGAACACCTACTAAGCTATTCAAACCGTCTAAATCTGCAAGAAATATAATTAGAGTTCTTAACCAACTTTCACCAGCTAGCACAGGAAATATTTACGCTTGGGATGGCAATAGAATCCCAGCATAAAACACTCCCATTCATTTGAAAAAGGGCTTGCGTAATCGTAGGACGTTTATCTTTTTAGCTCTGATAAAGTACTTATATGTTCAACAGAAAGGCCACAACAACCTCCAATGGCATTTGTACCTTTATTGACCCAGTCTCGCGCGTAACGCTTTAATTCATTCGGTTCTATAACGTCCTCGAATACCCAATTAGGCATTCGAAAGTGTCCTGAGTCGGGGTACGCGTACAAAGGGCCATCCCAATGCTGTCTGATTACTTCTAAACATGACGAAACAATATTTGATGGAGTATGCATGATACCTACTGCGTCGATATCAGAATTTACAACTATACCAACCAGTGTATCAAAATTTATATCTTTACCCTTATAATAACTTAGTAACCTACCATCGTTGGTAATACGCGCAGAAAGTCCTGCCCATACAGGCAATCCAACACTTTGCGACACTTCTAGAGCGATTTTTGTCCTTTCCAAGTGATACATCATTTCAAGAAGTATGAGATCACAACCCTCACTAACTATGATGCCAGCTATCTCATTCAACGCAGATCTGACCTCATTATTATTTGGGGGACTTCCAAAGTTTTCCACATCTGTTCCAGCTTCTATAGGTACCATATGCGATAAGGAGCCAGCCACAATTACATCGGATCTTCCCGACTGGTCTCTAGCACTCATTGCGGCACGAATAGCTTTTTGGTTAATTTCCTCTACGTAATTACCCAATCCGGCTGCAGTTAGCATTAAACGAGAGGATGCATAGGTATTAGCAGTAATTATCTCAGACCCAGCATGAATATAATCTAAATGAACTTCCTCAAGCAAAGTGACATTTTCTTGAGTTGCAACTCCACACCATGCTGCAGTGTCCATGGAAGCACCACGGCGTTCAAGCTCGGTACCAGTAGCTCCGTCTAATATTACAACCCCACCAGCCTTGATTCGTGCCAACAGTACTTCATAATTTGGTGACCTAATCATATTTTTTCCGCTCTATTTACTTGTTAACTCGTTCAACATTTATAAAATTTATCATATTAGAACTCGAGTGTTTAACAAGATTATCTATATTAGATTTCTGAGCAAGAATGGAATAAAGGTGGCATTAAAAACATCAGGATTTTCAAATAAACCCATATGTTTAAGATTTGGAATTATCTTAGCTTTTGCATCTTTAATTTGTTCAGCCATCTGCCTTGCCATTTCTGGAGAATTTCCATAATCCCCCTCACACGCAACAATTAATGTTGGACATGTAATCTCTGAAATAGAATTAATAAGCTCTTTATCTGCTTCGGCAAATATGCTGTAGATCTTTGAGTATACATCTGAATTATTTGATTGTAACCATTGGTTAAATTGGTCTTGAACGTCGATATTACTTGCTAGAAATTGTTTGGTGAACCATCTCTCTAAAGCATCATTTATAGTAGAGGCGGGGCCGTCAATTTTCACCTGCATAGCTCGATCACGGATAGACGCACGTTGTTTCTCGGTTCTCTTATGAGCTGTATTTAAAAGTACAAGAGCCCGCACTAATTGTGGGTATTTTATAGTAAATGCCCGTGCGATTATTCCTCCAAGGGAAAATCCAACTAGTGAGAAGTTATCAAATTTTTGTAATTAAATTAATTTAATTAACTGATCAACGAAAGTTTCAATACTTAATTCACCGTTTGGCTCCGGTGTCCGGCCATGACCCAATAGATCATAACGCAATACTGTAAAATGCTCAGTTAATTCTGTGACTTGCCGTTCCCACATTTCGCAACTGAGACCTAGACCATGCACCAAAATAACGAGGGGGCCATCGCCATCAATTACAAATGAGCTTGAGTAGTCTATATCGAGATTCATAAAGGCTCTTATCACCCCAGTTGTAAAGCTTCAATCGGGACTTTTAGATCACTGGAATTCTGGCAAGACCTCATCAACAAATAGTCTGAGAGATTGTTTTTGTTTATCTAGCGGGACACCAAAACTGGCCATGTAACAAAAGTAATCTATGCCCAAGCCCTCGTATAGTCTTAATTTTTCAACAACCTCGCGAGGCGAGCCAAATAAAAGATTATCAACTAAATTTCTTTTTTCATAAGCATCGGGATTATTTAAGCTTACTTTTTTTGCAGAAGTTGCGAATCCATTTACCACAGGGGCAAGATTATTAAACAAATTTTCAAACTGCGCACCCTGTGACCTGACCGCGTTAATATAGAGGCCTTCATCCTTGTTGTTACCGTAGACAGCAGTATGGCGCATTGTCATAAATCGTGGCTTTCTAACATCTGAATTATTTAATGCTGCCGAATCAAATTCGTCTTTGTATTTTTTTACCTCACTAAATGGTCGAACTAAGGCCCAGGACATTATATTACAACCGTTTTTGACTGCCCAATTCAACGTGTCAGGACTTCGAGCAGCGACCCAAATTGGTGGATGAGGTTGCTGCAAAGGTTTCGGGCATGACGTTGCTTCTGGAAAGGCCCAATATCTTCCATCATGTTTATAATCACCAGCCCATAATTCCTTCAGTACCGGCAGCATTTCCTGCATCATGGGTACTCCCATATTCATATCCAAACCACCAGCCATTCTATCAAACTCACGTTGATAAGCGCCTTTTCCAATGCCAAATTCCAAACGCCCATCGGATATCAAGTCTAGTAACGCAGCCTCACCAGCAAGCTTTATAGGATGCCAATAAGGAGCGGCTACAACACCAGTTCCAAGACGGATGCGAGATGTATTTGCAGCAAAGTGTGTTAGAAGTTGGAAGGGCCCGGGAGCTATGGTCATCTCAATTGCATGATGCTCTGCTGCCCAGACAATATCAATACCTCCCTCATCGGCCATTTGCACCATTTCCGTGACGTGCCTGAGAATATCTCGCATATCCTCGTTTTGGGTCATACGCTCCATATTAACTACAAGATTAAATCTCACGACTTTACCATTTGCTTACTATAAATAATGTTCCTAAGCATGGTTTTACCAACCTTATTTCCATTAACCCCTAACTTACACATTTGTGACAACTTAATCTCCTTTTGGATACTTCTCCGCGACCCAACAATGAAATGCATGCGTAGGAATTTCTAGAATAGGTGAGAAAATTCCTCCATCAAAGGCCTTTGACTCTCTACCTTTCTGCATTCCTTCAAGAGGCTTAATATCTTCTTCAAATACTGCAATCCATCCAGCCATGATTTCTCTCCGGGCAGTTTCATAATCGGAACTGTCAGTTTCCCTGTCAGGATAGTAGATCAAAATATTTTCCAAGGTCTCATCATTTGCTACTGGATTTACTACGATTACAAAAACATGATCAGAATGGATGCCAAGTAACAAGTTTGGATATAATGCAATATATTCTGCTACATCTATGTCTTTTTCAGGCCAACTAGTAAATTTAGGCAAGTTGATTGCTTCTTGTTCAGCGAAAGAAAATTTCGTTGTTCCCTGCCCCGACCCCAATCCTTTTAACACTATGTTATAATGATCTTTAGCTTTAGAATAACTACTCAGATTAGGGTGAACCCACGGTAAATGGTAACTTTCACAGTAATTTTCGACTACTAATTTCCAATTAGCCTTCACCCGCAAGTCTATCAAATCATTAGTTTTGGGGAACAAAAAGTTATCAAATTCTTCAGTACCCAAAAATGGAGACCAGCGGGAACGCAAGGGTGCTAGATAATCTAAAAACTCAGCAGCATCTTCAGATAAATTAATGAATATTAACCCTAGCCATGTGGCGCTTCTCACTTCGAGCAGCCCTAGTTGACTCCTATATTGGTTTTCCAGTTCATGAGTACCGAAACCACCAACATTAGGAGTAGCCTTAAGCATGCCGTCTAAACGATAAGTCCAGCTATGATAAGGACATTGGATAACGCCGTTTAAAGAACCAGCCGCATCTAATAGTCTGTGCCCCCGATGGCGACAAACATTATGAAATACTCGATAAAAACCAGTTTCATCGCAAATAATTATTAATGGAATCCCAAGAAATTCGATTGTTCTGTAGCTACATGATGGCAAATCATGACAATACCCTAAACAGGCCCAGCTGGCAGCCAAACTAGTTTCTCGGTCAACCTCTTCCCACTCTTTTGTCGTATAACATGCAGATGGAAGGCCACGCGCTAAATGAATAGGCTGATTGATAGAGTCAAATTCCTTTTTGCTTAAATGTATAGTCATCTACAAACCTGAACTATTTCTAACCTAACAATGATTAATTTATATTTAACCTCAAATGGCAAATGCTTCTCATATCAATATGCAATAAAAACCATTTGTGATGTACCCAATCTAACTTACAACATATAATAATATGTCTTATTGAATGTAGTATTATGTAAAAACATATTATGTATTTTTTTCTGGATAATAAAAGTTACGATGACAGATAAACCTTTTATAATTGACGCTCTACAATACTGCTTTTGGTCCGAGAAGGTATTTAACCAAATGCCCTCTGCAGGAATCGCTGCTGTTCCTGTGACCATCTGTTACCATGAAAATTTTTCTGAAATGATCAAAAATGTTATTTCGTGGAATGAATACTTTGAAAAATTTCCAAATCTAATAATTCATGGGCGGAACATAAATGACGTATCTATGGCTCACAAAAGTGGGCGTACAGCCATTATCTTTGGGTTTCAAAATTGCTCTCCTATCGAAAACAATATTGGCCTAGTCGAAATCTGCCGCCAATTAGGCGTCAGGTTTATGCAGCTTTCCTACAATAATCAAAGCCTTCTGGCCTCTGGTTGTTATGAAGAAAGTGACACAGGGATTACACGCATGGGAAAACAGGTAATTCGAGAAATGAACCGTGTCGGGGTAGTGATAGACATGAGTCATTCAGGAACCCAGTCCACTCTCGATGCAATTGAGTTATCGGAGCGCCCGATTGCTATAACCCATGCGAACCCCTCTAGATGGCATGCTGTTCCAAGAAACAAACCAGACGAAGTATTAAAGCAACTTGGGGAAAGTGGTGGTATGCTTGGTTTTTCCCTTTACCCACACCATTTAAAGGAGGGTACAGAATGTAACATAGATGATTTCTGCCATATGGTTGCAAAAACAGCAGACCTGATCGGAGTTGACCATATCGGTTTTGGTAGCGATCTTTGCCAAGATCAGCCGGATTCGACCGTTCGGTGGATGCGAAATGGTACGTGGTTAAAATCCAAGAACAAAAATAAGACTTCGGAATTCCCAGAACAGCCGATTTGGTTTCAAAACAATTTTGACTTTTCTAATATTTTAGACGGTCTTCGTAAAATTGGTTTTTCAGAGCAGGAAATATTAAAAATTGCTGGAAAGAATTGGTTTCATTTCTTTAAAAAATCATTTGTACCATCAGAACCAGAATTGAGTTCATAAGTGGCTAACTACCAATTAACGTCAAATCCAGAAATTCGCTCATCAGAAACTGTGATGAAGCTTGATAGATTGGGATCAAGTTTTCAAACTCGACTTAGCTTTATGCGACGTTTAATACGACGCATGCACACTGAACATTGGGCTATAAGTCGCACCAAATTTGACCTTGATGGAGAAGGCTATGGTACCGCTATTTATCAAGTAAAAACGCCAAATAATTACTATAGCCTAGTTTGTTTTTCTCATTACCTTAACCCTGAAGAACGGACAGACAGGGTAATCGCCCAAAATTGGGATTCAACCTATACCCTCTTTGATGGAATACCAACAGAACGAGAAATTAGTCGCTTAGCCAAACACACAGTTATACAAGAACTCGGACGTTTTAATGCATCTGACTTGGTTCTGAGCCGGGCTAATAAAAGCCTGAGATTATTTGAGAACGTCGTAAATAAATTAGCCAAAGGCTGTCAACCTGATCCATATATGATTAACTCCGTTGGATATCTCATGAGAACTACTGCCGTATATGCAAACGGTAAGTTTGGATTAGCAGATCGTTCAGACTACTCCTCTCGTCCTGAACTTTTACCTCCATATCAATTGGAAATGTTGACCGTATATCTAATTCGTGAATTTAGTTTGGACTTAGTCGATTATTTAGCAGAATGCAAGGCTCCGAACCAAGCTGTTAAACTTGCCCCTCTTCTAAAAAGGTACTTAGGCACGGGCAACGCGACCGGTTTGGGCATGGCACCATTTCTTGTAGACCATCCAATTCTTATTCATAAATGGTTTGAGGCAAAGGAAATAGCTCTAGCAAGAGTATTAGCAGTGCGCAAAGCAACCCCCGAAAAACTAAACCGCTTCAAATCGTTACTTGAGCGGGCAACTCAGCACTTAACCGAATGGAATATTGAGGACAACAACCAAAAACAAAAAATCTCTACGATGCATACCGATATGCTAAGTGTATTTCGATTGATTTCTGATATTAGAAACCCTGAAAGTCTTAAATATCCCTGGGGTCTTTTGCTTAAGAAATCTGAAAAAACCTTATCTATTGAAGGATATGAACTATTAGTATCACTTTTAATGGAACCGTACCCTGAACTAGTGGATGAACTCGGAGAAGCGCTCCATGTTGAAGAAAAACACTCATTCGACCCCAGCATGAAAGTTAAAACCTTACTCTCAACATTAAAAGAAAATTATGATTGGGCTCTCGCCATAAACTTTAAAGACCCAGATGAAAGTGAATATTTTTGGTACTATTCCGAAGAGAAACTCGAACCACGCCGCGGTCGTCGTAATCATGAGGCAGGTGCCGAAACTGAAATGAAAATCGCGATAGCAAGAGATATTCAAGAATTACATAGTGCCCTCACCAACACAGACCAACATATTTCTTTGACTTACTTTCTTATGTATCATCCCGAGTTACGTCACATAACGAAACGAATTCAATCGACTTTTCTTTACCCTTATTCTGAAATAAGGGGCAATATGATATCCAATAAGTGCCGGCCGATAGATATTCTTAGGAGTAAACTAGCTTATTTTGGAGCTTCCAAGTTTGATCCTAAATCCGATTTGTGGACGCGTATTACACTCGCTCAGGGAGCTCCTCTCCGTGATGAATTAAGCAAAGAGGGCGCCGACGATTGGTGTATTCCAATAGTTCCGAAATTATCCTAATGCGTGTCTCGGGAAATGAAGTAAAAGTAACAATAGCTAAAGCTACAGTTGGAGTTGGCCTGCCTATTGGTATCGGCCAGGATTTAGGTCATTCGGCACAACATATGATGGAACACCATGCTTGTGGTCTTGACTCTTTCGTGAAAGCGTTTGATGCAATAGATAAAAATGAATCTTCAAAGTTTGATATAACTAAAGCAATTCAAGGGCATTTTTCTGCCGAAAAGATCAATACGCCTCTTTCATCATTGACATGCGCAGCTTCAGTTTGTGATTTGATTTTAGATAATCATATAACGCTATCGGATTCGTCCACTATACATATAAATAATGTTGATATTCCTGCTATCATTATTTTTCAGACCCTAATAACTTCACAGAATTTAAATACAAAGAAGTGCATCAACTGGACACTAGATAAAAACTCTTCAATATCGGGTTTTTCCTCGCAGGGGTACTTGGCATTTACCAAAGGCGATTTATCTGATTTAGTTAATGTTCGGTCCACCTCATTATCCTTAAAAATTATTGAGCTAAACTCTCAATTAAATAGTAAATATCTGGAACATCTCACTCACAGAAAAACAATTGACGTCAAGAAGAATACTTGGAAATGTATTTGCAAATATGCTGAGCGCCTGCTTGTAAAAGCAACGGATGAATCTCGCCTCACGGGTGCTGGGGCCGGCATCATAGATGCTGATTAAAACAAGTAAGTATTAACAAATCTTTTGAAGTGTCACTTAGTGTTTTAAACACCTCTTCCATTTGCACATTTTAAATCAATTATTTATCCGCACTTCCAAGTTCAACACCATCAACTATTGGACGAGCAAGAGCAGATATAAGTTTATCTCGTTCTATGGAACCTATTACTGCAGAATTGTGGATCACTGTAGCTACTCTTGAGTCATTCTGAACAAGAACTTGCAAGGCTTCCTCAATCACCATACTACTTTCAATTTTTGGTCCGCTGATAGAATTTGTTTCATCCATAATGGACCCTACCTGCAACACACGACCACGATTTATATCTTGAGTAAATGCTGCAACATATTCGTCTGCTGGTTTTAATATTATTGTCTGCGGTGAACCCTTCTGTACAACAACTCCGTCTCTTAAAATGGCCACATTGTCACCTAAACGAAGCGCTTCATCTAGATCATGAGTAATGAAAATGATAGTTTTGTTTAATTCCTCCTGCAGGCTTAGAAGAATGTCTTGCATATCAGTCCGAATTAATGGGTCTAATGCTGAGAAAGGCTCATCCATTAATAAAATATCTGCATCCGTTGCTAGTGCTCTGGCCACGCCCACCCGCTGCTGCAT
>CAYRUX010000214.1:0-10591 GCA_964427515.1 uncultured Rhizobiaceae bacterium | reverse complement strand
AGGACCAGCGGAAAATTCGAGCAAAGTTATTTTCATGTAACCGCTGGATAGATGTCGTGGCAATTCTTGTAAAGCCTCTTGCGTTACATATTACGTTCTTCTCTGATGATCTTGATATCTTTGCAATTGATGAGGGCATGGAAAAATTGGGTTGGTTGAGTGTTCGTATGCGCGATCCAGATTCAATCCTTCTTTGGATTAATATTAAGCATGCTGACATTATTGACGATTATCTTGAGGATCTGCATAGGGTAACAGCACAAGTAAGAAAAACTGGATTGGCTGCAAAGAAAAATGACGCGTCAAGCTATGCCACCTAATGACATGCTGTGAGTCAAAATGTAATATATTTGACATACACTTTTATTTATGAGGTAGACCCATACAACTGGGTAATCTTTTTAAGAAAACTTTAGCACACTTTGTTTAGTTAACCCTCAACTAGATTGTGGTATTGAGGTGCGATTAACTAAGAAGAGGCCAAAGAAAAGTAGGATAACAGCAGCCCATATCCATGAACTAGGGTTTTCATTAAAAAAAAGTGCGGCCCAGCCAAGTCCTATCAAAGTACCAAAGTAGCCGTTGGTTGAATAGAAAACTGGCCCTGCCATTCGGATGACTTCAAGAGCGACTACAAAGAAAATTGCATTAATCACTATGACAGTGAGCAGTGCCCAATCGCCGTCCGTCATAGTAGTATCGAACGCCCACCAGTTTTCTGTTACGACCATAACAGGTAACATTAGGATCGCGCTTGCAAAAGATAGGCCACATGTAAGAGGAATAGGTCGGCTTTCGGGTGGACGAAGGACTGCTACGCATACTGTCCCGAATGCATAGCAAAGTGGAGCGCCAAAAGCCATCAACAGCCAAGGTGCCATTTCAGGGTCTGGTAAACTTTGACCAGGAATGACAACGAGTAGAATTCCTCCAAGACCGAACAGGATCCCTATAATTCGAAGCAAACGAACATGATCAATTCTAAAAAAAATAGAAAAAATATAGGTTAGCATCGGTGTAAGGGTGAGGCCTAACGCGATAGCGCCAGCTGGAACTTTGGGCGCAACAAAAGCAAGCAAAGTATATGGAACAGCAATTCCTATAGCACCAAATAGGATATAAAGGTAGAGATACTTGCGTCGCAAGCTTGGCAATTGTCGTGTGACTACCGCTGCAAAAAACGTCAAAAGAGCTGTGCCAAGGCCTTGCCAAAATACAAACGCAAACACTGGAATACCATCAATCATGGCAATCCGGTTTAGTGAAAAAGTCATGGAATATATGGTTGCCGCAAACAAAAGCATGCCAAACGGTAACATTTGAGATTTATTCATCTTTATCATTACTAAAATCTCTCAAAGGTTTCCATTTACTGCAAGGCTTAAGAAAAAGTAATTGTCGCGTTAGGGTTGACACTCTCCTGCTTCACAATATTTCAAAGTCTAAATATTGCAGTTAGTGTTATAATTAATCAGGTGTAAACTAATTGTTGCGTGTACAGTAATCTTTGTTGTTATCTTCTAAGTGGACAGTTGGGAGACTCGGATAAAGAAATATCCAAATCGCAAAACAATCTCGCTCCAACAAAAAGCCCTTACTCAACATTTTCGTAAAAATGTGCTATAATAATTTAGGAGGGAAGGCTATGCAGGAAATAAAACGTAGACAGGTTACAAAGTATGAGTTTGACTACCGCGATACCCCTGTACTTACAGTCGACATTGATGAATCCTTTACAATTGAAACAGACGACGCGTTAACGGGGATGATCGAGGATGATAGCGATACTCCCACCGTTCATAGTATGGTTGGGGATCCTCATATTCAGGAACTAATGAAAGCCTGGCCACCGAAATTTAATCCAGTAGTTGGTCCAATCTATATTAAGGGTTGTAATGCAGGTGATCTCCTTGCTGTGACAATTGATTGGATTGAACCCTGGCGATATGGCTTTACCGGAGTATTGCCAGGTGTCGGGCCACTTAGTGATTCTCAACGTTGGAGTGAGTGTGCAGAAGGTCATGTTCAGGTTATAGAGCATTTACCTGGCCCTAGCGGAACCACTCGGGATGGAAAGGGTCGTTACTCTGATAAGCTTACTTGGGATCTGGATCCCTTTATTGGTACCTTGGCGACTTGTCCTGAGCGTGAGGTCGTTACCTCGCTGCTCGGACAAGGGCCTTATGGCGGTAATATTGACTGCAGAGATATTAAACCCAATCACACTATTTATTTGAATGCGTACCATGATGGTGGACTTCTTTATATAGGTGATGTCCATGGAGGGCAGGGTGATACAGAATTCACTGCACTTGCTGACGAAACGCGAGCGCGCGTACAACTACATTGCTCAGTTGTCAAAAACAAGCGATTGCCTTGCGTGCGTATTGAAAAGCCAGAAAGTATAGTTGCGGTTGGGATTAATATACCTCTTGAGCACGCTGTTTATGATGCGTGTGACAACATGATGCTCTGGTTAAAAGAGGATTATGGGGTTTCAGGGTTAGATTCTTATCTGCGTATGTCTGCTGATCCGGCTTTCCGTGTACGCATATACCAAATGGTAAGAGCTATGTGGGCCAGACATGTTGCAGGCGCTGAATATCCTAAAGATCGACTTTACCCAGCAATATAAGTACTTGTACTTGCACCAAAATAGGGGGCGGATTCAAGTATTTTCCGCCCCCAAATATGGGATGATTAATATTTGATCTAACGGGCAATACCATGTGGTGGATGTTTATTATGCCAAGGTGTAGCTTCTTCAAGTTGTGCGGCAAGTCTTAAAAGCAGATCTTCTCCGCCAAAACGTGTGCCAAAATGGATGCCAACTGGCAGCCCATTGCGACTCCAATGGAGTGGTAAAGTGATAGCTGGGTTGCCCGTTGCATTATAGATCGGAGTAATTGGAATAAATTTCATTAATCGATCAAAGAAAACATCTGGGTTTTGATCGGCAAACAAATACCCATGTTTTGGGGGTGGGCTGCCTAGTGTTGGCGTAAGCCATATATCGTATTTTTCAAAAAATTTGGCAAACTGTCGGGAAACAGCGTGCATGTCATAAACTGCTTTTAGAAGGTCAATCGCACTATATTTTTTTCCTTCCTCAATTAACCACAGGTTGTTGGATTCAACTAACTTGTTAGAGATTTTTCTTCCAGTTGCCTTTGCATGGTCGAGAAATGCCCATGCTTCGTTAGCCTGAAAGATTATTCCCCAGGCTTGCTCAAGACGTGAAATATCAAATTTTGGTGCAGCTTCTTCAACCTTATGCCCTAGACTTTCAAGAATCTTGGCGGTCTTCTTCACTCCTTTTATACATTCACTATGTATGGCGGAGCCCCTTGGAGCGACCGTAGAAAAACCTATGCGGAGTTTTTCAACCGGGGCACCAATTTCGGAGATATATGGTCGTGAGGGAGGAGGGGCAGAGTATGGGTCACCCACGGCTGGTTGCCACATTACGTCAAGTGATGCTGCTGTGTCACGGACTGTGCGGCTAACCACACCTTCAATTGCCATGCCATTCCATAGCTCACCCCAGTCAGGTGCATAAGACGTTCGACCGCGAGAGGGTTTTAGACCTACTAGGCCACAGGCAGAGGCCGGAATGCGAATCGAACCACCACCATCATTAGCATGCGCCACAGGTGTAATGCCTGCAGCAACTCCAGCGGCAGAGCCGCCACTTGATCCACCCGGACTATATCCTAGTTTCCAGGGGTTATGCGTAGCGCCAGTTGCCACCGGTTCACAAGAACCGCTTGACCCAGCCTCAGGTGTATTTGTTTTAGCGACTATAATGAAACCTGTAGCTTTCCAGCGCTTTACCATTTCACTATCATAATTCCTTGTCCAGCCTTTGAAAAATCGGCTACCGCAGTCCGTGGGTACACCGGCTAGAGAGTGAGTTAGATCTTTAAGTAAGAATGGTACGCCAGTAAATGAACCACGTGGCAAGTCATTGCGAGCTGCTTTTCTTGCCATAGAATCCAAGCGCCGAACAATAGCATTTAGTTTAGGGTTTGTTTTTTGGATAGCTTGAATGGCGCAATTAATTAGTTCGCTCGATTTTACTTCTCGGCGCTTTACGAGTGCAGCAAGGCCAAGGCCGTCATATTGAACATATTCAGATAACTTCATATGAATTACCTCCCTAGGTATTGGGAACGCAGTAAGCCGTTTGTAGCGTTCAAACTTAAGAATCAATCACATAGTATTGCCTAGTTTAGCTTATAAATAAGGCAGAAAATAAGCCAAGAGAGGTACCCAGTTTGCAAGGGGACCTCTCTCGACTGTTAGTATTATTCAATTTCAACAACTGAAAAATCGTACCAGTTTTCTTGAGCGTTCATGAAAGTCTTAACGGAAGGACTCAAGACAAGTGGGTTGTAATAAACAAATTTAGGCATAAAGGCATAATCCTGTCCCATCATAATTTCGTTCGCTTTGCGATATAGTTCGGCAGCCTTCTGCTCATCTTTTGTTTTAAGTGCTTCGTTAAATAGTTTGTCTACTTCCGGGTTACAGTACCAAGAAATGTTAAACCCACCTGGTGGTTGAGAATCACAACGTGCCATCATTTGTGTCCAAAATGGAATAGACCAACCCCAACCAATCTCATTCATGTGAACATCAGGAACCATACCCTTGAGCCATTTGCCGAGGTATGTAATCCCCTCAATTTTGTTAAGCTTTACTTTAATTCCAACTTTTTTAAGGTCACGTTGAATCCACTTCTCCCAAACTTCGTTATAACCATACTCGTAAATGTCGAAATTTATTTCTAGAGGATTGTCGTCATTGTACCCAGCCTCGGCTAAAAGTTTTTTGGCGCCCTCAGGATCATAATTAAAAGGTTTATATCCATCCTGATAAGCATAGGTGCCCGGAGAGAGCATGCCGTATTCAGCTCGCCCAGTATTTTTAAGGATTTCTTCCGCAATGCCTTCACGATTAACTGCCATATTGATCGCTTTACGCACTCGAACGTCCTGCATAATTGGATCTTTATGATTAAAGAACACTAACCATATTGATGGAATGTTTCTGTTGGTTGATATTGTAAAACCTTCTTCCTTGAGGCTCTCAAGTTCTTCCCATGGGGCTTCGTTGATCATGTGGACTTCGCCAGCCCGAATTGCAGCCAAACGAGAGGCCTGATCTGGCAAAGGCCGGAATATTAGTCGGTCAATTTTTGCAGGTTCACCCCAGTAACCGTCAAATTTTTCAAATACAACTTTAATATTTTGTTCACGTTCTACAAATTTGAAAGCGCCGGTACCAACAGGATGTAAAGATACATCAGTATTGCCCCAGGTCTCCACTGATTTAGGGCTCATCATCATTGGCATCCCGCACGCCTGCACACCCATTTGTAGCCACTCAAAATTCGGTTCGTTGAGCGTGATTGTGAGCTCGAAAGACCCAGTTTGTTCTACCGAATTAATCCAACGTGTATAATAACCCATAAATCCGGCTGCTTGGTCATAAAATTGTGGTGCATCTTTATCCATAAAGCGGTCATAGTTCCATTTAGCTGCTTGAGCGTCAAAACTTGTACCATCATGGAATTTGACCCCTTCTCTTAACTTGAAACGATAGGTTAAACCATCGTCAGAAACCGTCCAGGATTCTGCTAGAGCCGGTTTTAAGCTTGCGCGAGTAGCCTCCGGTTTAGTGAGATCCAACATTACCAAGCCCTCAAACATATTATGAATAGCATTAGTAGTGTACCAGCTGCAGGTCGCATGGGGGTCTAGTATATTCATTTCACTTGACATGCCCCAAACAAAGGTACTGTCGGCCCGTGTAGCTTTAGTAATTGTAATAACGCCTAAGCAAACCATAGCTGCAAGTGAAATACCAAGAACAGCTGAGCTCAGACGCAAAGTTTTTCTAACTTTGGTCTTTATCATAATGCTTCTCCCGATTACGCGGCACGGCGGTCTTATTGCCTTCGATTTATAACGGCCGCTGTTACAATATAACTAACCCCATAGAGATTATCTTTTTGTTATATACAACCCATACGGGATCGTTTTAGGAACGCTAGCACTATTCTCTATATTTTTACATAAATTTTTAGATAGGCGTCACAGATCTTCGCATATAACTTAGAAACAAGATCAAGCCACGTTTAGTATAGATGGGCTTGGCTTGATGAAAGAAGTAGAAACAACCGTGCGCAAAAACCTAAAGATTCTGTTTTATGTTACTCGAATACAATGTTTGGAAAATAACAAGAAACAACCCAGTTGGGCTGATCAACAATTTCACTAATTCTTAAATCTGCACAAACACTACATAACATGTATGCTTGGTCTGGATTTATATTTTTAGTTTTTGACAGAAATTCGATTGTACCACGTACTGCATTTTTGCTTGCTTCCATTAGATCGGGGCCAATACCAGTGGCCACTTCATATCCACTTCCATCCAGATGACGTGAGACGGGCTTTGAAGTTGAAAACCGTGGGAATTTCAATTCGTCGCCTTTCACCAGGTCAAGTTTAGCCGTAACCCCCATAGGGGATTCAATGGCAGTTCCACAGACTTCACCATCACCTTGTGCACAATGAGGGTCGCCAATTGAAAAGAGAGCGCCTGGCACCTGTACTGGCAAGTAAAGGTCGACACCCAATGATAAATCCCGGATATCCATGTTCCCGCCGGTCATATAGGGAGGAATAGTGCTGTGACCGCCTGGTTGTGCAGGAGCTACACCTGTAGTTCCACAAAACGGTTTTAAAGGGATACGGGCAATTTCAGAGAATACTGCTGGCTGTGCGAAGTTGTGGTCATAGTTCCATATATTAAGTGCAGGATTGGGAAAGTCTTCTGCTAATAAACCAAATCCAGGAACTATTGCAGTCCAAGCCCAGCAAGATGGACTAAAATCTATTAGTGTGACTTTTAGTGAGTCTCCAGGTTCAGCTCCATCAACATAAACTGGCCCTGCTATAGGATTAATTAATGAAAAGTCTAGACTGGATATTGTCTGGATGTCAGAATCTGCAGAAATCTGACCACTTGTTGCATCGATGTTTTCAAAAGTAATAATATCGCCTGGTGCAGCTTTGATAGCTGGCTCCCGAGAATGATCCCAGGTCATATGTTGATGTTGACTGTGAATCGTATGATTATTACCCAGCTCATTATTCATAATTTAATACCTCCAGTTTCTATTGGAAATGGCATTTTGAGCTTTAAAGATAGCACTGTGGGTGCATAATTGATAATATGTTCTCCATGTGCCCCAGAAATTTAATGCCGATTGGCATTCATGTTTTAATTTATGCCAGCACCGTAGAGAGTTTTTCTTAAGGCCATTGAGTAGGAATGTTGGTTAAAACCACAAGGATGGTTCCATTAAGCTAACAGAAGATAAATATGTAGCTTAGGGCAGCTATTTTGTTGGCAACACAAACCCCATACTGCGTTTATCAGACACCTCATAAATGTCAGCCGAATATTTAATTATATCCCCCCGAATATTGGCAGCACTCAAAGTTTCAACGAGTGTATCCATATAAGGGTAGGTAAAGTGATTATCCAGAGCCTCTTGACTATCCCACAGTTCAAAGATAATTGCGCGGTTAGGGTTGGTTACATCTAGCGCCCAATCGTATATCTGTGCTCCTTTCTCTTTTCGAGAATTTTCAATTGCGTTCAAAATGTCATATTTTATTTTATCGTATGCACCAGGCATAAAGTCAAATTCAACTGCTACAATTATCATACTTCATATTCCCTTCACGAAATCTTTGCGCTAAAATCTCTGTTAATTAAGGTATTCTATACAAGTTTTTCACAAGAAGCGTCCGTAACATTTTGATTGAAGTATGTCGTATTTAAGTGGATTTAAGGGATATCAGGAATTTCTGACCCTTAAAAATTAGGGATGACCTTTTCTGCAAATGTTCTAATGTCGTCTAGAGCCCCAGTCTGGGGCGCCCCCTAGGTTGACGCATTCGCAACAGCTTTTGATATGGACTAGTTCGGGCAGGAGAAGATGCCGTTCTATAGTAGCAAGCAAAACCATAATACGAAAAAGGCAAGATATTACATTTTTAAATATCCCGCCCTGTGGAAAAATGAAAAGTTATAATGAAATCTAACTGTCTAGATTCCAAGACGTAGCGTAAAATTTCCAACTTCCATCTGACTGACGCTTGAGTATATCGATGATCTTGGCTGTTACCCTCCCCGTATCCGGACTATCGAGAGTTACATTAGCGAGTAAATAACCTACGTCTTCCCGGGCGTCTGCTTCTGTTGTTTCATGTCTTACTACAGTAATTCCACTGTCAATCATACCTTGGATAGTTGTTTTTACTGCTTCAGCACCATCAACTCGTGGGGTATTTGGGGCGAATAAAGAGGCATCTTCAGTATGGAGGGCAATGACACTGTTGATATCTTTATCGTTATAAGCTTCAAACCAACTATTCAATGCTGCAGTAATAGCGCTACTTGAATCACTCATTAAATATCTCCCTAGCTTATTAAAAAGATGAGTTTAATTTTTATACATTTTAATTCAAAGAGTTAGTAATCTACGATGTAGATTTTGTGATTTCATTCGTCATAGGATAACTCACACTCGAGTAATTTCTTTTTCTTATTATTATTATAATCATAAAGCAGTTTATAGCTGTTATCCCAGTACTTTGGCAGCTCAATCTCTAATTCATGTGGTTAAAAATGATAATAGATACTAATTTTAAATAATATTAATTTGAATAATTAAGCTTTACTTAAAGTTATATACATTACTATTTCAGCATCGACGACAGCGAATCTTTTTAAAGATGGTGTCCCAGTCGCCTTCTTCAGAAGTATAATCTAAAAGACAGCGTATAACCTTGGATTTATCTGGTAAATTATATTGCGTTGCAATTTTTGATAGCATTTTATCGGCGTCTGAATTTATTTCAAATTCAATTGATAATTTTTCTCCGGCCATTGTTATATTCCTTATCTAAAGTAGAACGAGCAAAAAGTATTAATTTATAATTATACGATGGGGCGTTAGCTCGAGTGCAAGACAACTTCATGCTTTTCATAGGGCTTTTTGCCATTCACCGAAGAGTAATTATCACCTTAAAGTAACTATTCAGATAGCATTTCTCCAGAGCCACCAAATTCGGTAGGAAAATCGCTAAATTTGGGCAAGCCATCTTTAATGGAGATAGTTTTATCCTTGTAGTAAAGGTGCATAGTTGGCTCATGACGTAGTTCTGGCACGAGATTTGGGTAAACAGCAACTAAGTCTAGATCAGGGAGACTATTGAAAACATTCCCTCCGCAGGTCGCGCAAGATTTACGGTGGGCGCGTCCGGTCTTACTAAAAATTTGAACACATTCTTCGCCTTTGGTAATTTTAACGTTGCTGGTTGGCCAGAGGCTAAACGCGTTAACTGGTGCAGCTGCCCAATTCGTACAATCGTCACAATGACAGTATCCCATAACAGCGGGATTACCGGAGACTTCAAACTCAATAGCACCGCAAAAACACTGACCTTTTATTTTATCAACCATATCTATCCCTTTAATTTGTAGCTTAATTTATAAAAATTTAACAAATTTGATTGTCCACAAGATGTATAAAACCAGATCTAAGTAACAAATGAAAAATTATGATAAAACGTATTTAATGATTCCGCCAGTCCCAGGGTGGCACAAATTCTCCTGCCCAGATACCTTGGAATTCTTTTTGAGCTTTTTGCTCTTGTTCCACATAATCATCTGAATAACGTATGTAAGCTAAAGCCCAGCCTTCTTTGACCATATTTGCATTTAAGTTTAGATCTTCTAAATAACAAATTGCAATAAGCCGTTTGTACCTGTCACGCTTGTCCCAGACGCACTCTATCATATTTCCAGAAACCATTCTCGATAATGCTTCCGTTGCCTTGCGACCGCAATGCCAACTGTTTCCATCTTTAGTGCAGTATTGTTTATTTTCGGGAGCATCAATCCCATGTAAGCGTATGCGTTTTCCATCTATTGATAAGGTATCACCATCTATGATCCGGGGGACTCCGACAACTTTGTTATTTGCTGCCAAACTAGTTACTGGGCATGTTAGCAATAACGCTGTGGTTGTTGTAATCAAAAATACCTGAACCCCTAGTCGGTTCAGAATTTTGTTAATACATATACTTAAATAATGTCGTGCCATATCTAAGAAATTAGGTGTTTAATTTGTCATAGCCATAATATGGGCCTGAATTTGTGGGTGTAAATAATGAAAATTTTGAATATGTTAGGTATGAAACTCGGCTGCCTTTCATTATTAGTTGGGAGTTCGAGAAACGCCTATGTTAACAAGTGCAACGCTTCCCAGCATGATGACTAATGCTCCCCACGTCCATAAACTAACACTCTCACCAAATACGATCATTGCCCAAATAACACCAGATATTGTTACGATATAATTAAATTGAGCAAAAAATACTGCTCCCACCTGACGTATCACTTCTAGAAAACAATAAAATGTAACCACGTGTATCCCTGCAGCCCATAAAATACCCCATATCGCCGTAGTTCCGTAATCGTTGATACTTACCATACCATCTGTCAG
>CAYRUX010000213.1:0-16334 GCA_964427515.1 uncultured Rhizobiaceae bacterium | reverse complement strand
ACAAATAATTTTAGGTGACAAACACGTAGGCAACGAAATTGTCACAAACAAAAATGTTGCAATTATTAGCGCTACTGGCAGCTCTCTTATGGGCCAAGTGGTAGGTCCAAAAATCATAAAGCGTTTTGGTCGCCCTCTTCTTGAATTGGGTGGCAACAATGCAATGATAGTCGCTCCAACTGCTGATCTTGAAATGGCTGAAGAAGCTATAGTATTTAGTGCTGTCGGAACCGCGGGTCAGCGATGCACCTCATTACGTAGATTAATAATTCACGAAGATATTTATAGTAAATTATTAAGTAGTTTAATAAAAGCGTACAAATCTATTTCTATTGGATCACCGCTAAATGAGGGAATATTAATTGGTCCTTTAATAAGCAAGGATGCATACACCAATATGCAAACAGCATTGTTGCAAGCATCGCATCAGGGCGGAAAAGTAACTGGTGGAGAGCGTGTGTTAGCAGAAAAGTATCCGGCCGCCTATTATGTAAACCCAGCTCTCGTAGAAATGCCGGAACAAACCTCGATAGTTATGAAGGAAACTTTCGCCCCAATACTTTATATAATGAAATATGACGATATTCAAAATGCTATCTTAATGAATAATAGTGTAGGACAAGGATTATCTTCTTGCATATTTACCAACGATCTACGTGAGGCTGAGTTATTCATGTCCCCTGCCGGCAGTGATTGTGGCATAGTGAATGTAAATATTGGACCAAGTGGTGCAGAAATAGGCGGTGCCTTCGGTGGAGAAAAGGAAACAGGGGGTGGACGAGAATCTGGAAGCGACGCCTGGAAAAATTATATGCGTAGAGCTACCAATACTGTGAATTATTCATCCAGCCTACCGCTAGCCCAGGGTATTTCGTTTGGAAGCGATACCTTCTGAAAAGAATACATTAGATTACTATTATTTTTGAGTGATATGGAGAAAGCCCAATTCATCTACTTGCAAACGTTGATCAGGATGAACAATCGTATTTGAGGAAGGTTCCTCAATAATTACAGGGCCCAAAGTCTCAAATCCTGATGGTAGTAAGTCTCTATCGAAAATACGGGTATCGTGGGTGCCATCATCGCCGAAATGAACAGGCCTTAAACCCTTTTCTGCAATACTTTCACTTCTACCAGCATTATCAAGCACCCTAATTTGTGGTCTCGGTACTTCAGCTGTTGCGGTAAGACGAAAATTTACAAATTCTACTGCAGTATTCTCAAGCAAAAAGGTATAGGCACGCTCATGAGCAACATGGAAGTCATTCAAAATCTGATCAACACTTATATGTTCCAATTTAGCGGTAACAGTAACCCAGTGTTCCTGCCCAAGATATCTAAGATCGATTCCAAACTCAAAATTCAATTGATTAATTTGTGCGTTATCCTGTTCTCGGAAATAAGTTTCAGCATCTTGCTTTAACTGAGAGAATAAATTCAAAAGCTTTTCTCCAGTCATATTCTCGGCCCGCTCTAATGCTGTTTGCACAAAATCACGACGAGGCTTAGTTGCTAACATTCCCCAAGCAGAAAAATACCCTGGGTATAGCGGTATAATAATTTCCCGAACACCTAGTTCGCGACCTAATGTAGCCGCATGCATCGCACCACCGCCACCACCAACTATAAGTACAAAATCTCTTGGGTCATGACCACGTTGTATGGAAACGAGCTTTAAAGCGTTAATAGCATCAGCATCAGCAATACGTAATACGGCGACGGCGGCTTCCTCCACTCCGCAATTCAAACCCTTCGCTATTTTCTGCATTGCGTTTTGAGCAGCATTAACATCTAACTGGATTCTGCCATCGGCAAAGTAACTGGGATCAAGCACACCAGTTAATAGCTTAGCATCCGTTACCGTCGGTTCTAGGCCGCCTTGTCCGTAACTAGCAGGCCCAGGGTCTGACCCAGCACTAACCGGACCAACTTTGAGACCCCCAGCTCGATCGAACCAGGCTATAGAACCTCCGCCTGTTCCAATTTCAACAATATCTACAACCGGCACCTTAACTGGATATCCTGGATTGATGCGGGTCCATTCCAATTTATAATCAGTGGTAACCTTAACTTGACCCCCTTCAATTACAGAACACTTAGCCGTAGTTCCACCAATATCTAAGTATATAATATCCTCTTCATGGCATAATTTCCCCACTAAAGCTGCGCCATTAACCCCGGCGGACGGGCCAGACTCAACTAAAGTAATTGGATGTTCTTTTGCCCAAGCAAAACTAGTTGAGCCACCGTTAGATTGCATTGCCCCAAACGGACAAGTTAAGCCTTGTTTTACCAAACTATCCTCTAACTTATCAAAATATGTATGAACAATTGGTTGAACATAAGCATTTAGCACTGCAGTATTAGCCCGTTCATATTCTCGCCACTCGCGAGTGATTTCATAGGACGCCGTCACTGAAATATTTGGCAATTTTTTCCGTAAAAATTCTGCACACTCCTTCTCATGATCAGGCGCAACATAGCTATGTAATAATTGGATAGCTATTGCTTCAACCTTTTCAGCGCGACACCTATCTACCACCGCATTGAGATCAGACAGAATCAAAGGTTCTATCTCTTTACCCATCGAGTCTACTCGTCCACGTACTTCGAATCTCAGACGCCGGGGTACAAAAGGTGCAGGCTTTTCAAAATTTAAATTATACAAGTCGGGACGGTTGCCTCTAGCGATTTCCAGAACATCCCTAAACCCTGACGTTGTAACGAGCGCGGTTTTTGCTCCTTTTCGCTCGGTAATCGCATTGATAACGGTAGTGCCGCCATGTACGAAAAAGTCAACATCCGAACCTCGGATATCAGCCAAACTTATTGTATGCTCGACACCCACGGTTAAATTTTTTGGCGTGGTCAATGACTTTTCGACCTTTAACTCCCTTTTATCTTCGTCAAAATACACAAGGTCTGTAAACGTACCACCTATATCACTCGCTAATCTTCCCACGATTATTCCCCAGAATTTCGCAGCTCATTTGTAGCAGCTTCATCGTAACTACTACCATCGCCTGTAAGCACCACACCATACTGTTCGCGCGCTATCTCACGCGTGATATAATCATTGAGAAAGTCTTCTATTACTTCTTCTGGAGGCCGATTAAATGCGTCTCCATAGCCACCGCCACCACCAGTCACAATTTTTACTCGGTCACCTTGCTGCAATGATTGGTAAGGTATTCGGGAAACCCGCTTAGTCTTATTTCCATTACAGATTTCCATAAAATTGCAACTTCCCTCCCCACCTCCAAACAAACCCCAAGGTGCTTCAACAGTACGCCCAAAACTAGCGTACGTAAAAGCCCCATCCGCTAGAATTTCGAACTCGCGCACAGCACCAAAACCGCCTCTAAAACGCCCCTTACCAACCCCCTCAGCGATATTAAGGGAATACTGTCGAATATAGAGCGGAAATTTTGCCTCGAATAATTCAACTGAATAATTGTAAGTGTCTCCATCAGTTGTTGCAATCAATGCTCCAGTGCCATCACGTTGAGATGTTGCTCCCCACCCTCCTACTGCAGGCTCAATATGTACAAACATTTCTCCACTTTCTGGCTCCTTTCCGCAAACATATGCTCCACAAAGGCTCATGTAACTGCCTGCACTAAATCGTCCCGGAACAATTTCAGCAAGAGCCTTCCAGACTAACTCAGACGCGTGTGCCGACCCTTCATAATACCATCCTGTTGGTGAGGGCTTTTTTGCGGTAAAAACAGTACCAGAAGGACAAATAATTTCTATAGGTTTAAACCACCCCTCGTTAGATGCACCCTGCGGATCTACAAGAGACTTAAAAACAGTTTTAACCGCGGAGTGCAAGGCGCCAAAAGCACAATTTATTGGACCTGGTCTCTGATCACTAGTACCGGTAAAGTCGAATGTCATCTGATCCCCAGAAATGCTTACTTCTACACAGACTGGAATCTGTTCATCAGTAATACCATCACCGTCAATTAAGTCTTTAGCTTGATATACCCCGTCTGGCATTGCCGCAACCGCTTCTCTGCTAAGCGTTTCGCTAGAATCTAATATGTAGTTGAAAGCACTTTCTACAGCCTCAAATCCGTATTTATCAGACATTTCATGAAATCGAACTTCGGCGATACGGACTGCTGCCAGTTCCGCATTCAAATCACCAAGACACATGGTTGGCAACCTTACATTCTCTCGTATTAAATCGACTACATCTGTCAATAATTTGTCTTTCCGACAAACTCTCATACCAGGAAATCTTATACCCTCCTGATAGATTTCCGTTGCATTTGGAGCTATGCTTCCGGCTACGGATCCACCAACTTCACTCCAATGAGCAACTGCAATTGCAAATGCACTGAGACTACCGTCTGAAAATAAAGGTCGGATCAAAGCTACATCACATGTATGAGTGCCACCTTCAAATGGATCATTAGTCAGGAACACGTCACCAGGCTGCATATCCTCACCATATTTTCGTATTATGGATTGCAACTGAAACGAAAATGTTCCTGTAAATAGTGTTATACCATTGGTCTGCGCAATTAACTGCGCTTTAGTATCTAGTATACCACATGCAAAATCTAAGACCTCATATATTACAGGGCTCATGGAAGTTCGGGATATAACAATTCCCATTTCATCTACGGTGGCTAGGAGCTTTCCACGTATAATTTCTAATGTAACTCGATCACATCCAATACTTACTTCCCCCATTTTCACCACCCTCCCTTTGTGAAGTACCGGGCTTTCTATTCAACCGTAATATTGCAATAAAACAGAATTTATTTAGACACCAGATCTACCAACACTTGACCCACCACAGACATAGAGAGTTTGTCCCGTAATGAAAGAACTATTTTCGCTTAAAAAGAACGAAACTGCTTGGGCAATATCCTCTGGTTCACCAATTCTACCCATGGGAATTGATCTGATTGATTCCTTTGTTCTCTCACTATCCGGTGGGTTTGCCCGAGTGTATAATTCGGTTGCTATCGGTCCGGGGCAAACACAATTCACCGTAATTTTGTCTGATGCAAGCTCTAATGCCCATGTACGAGTAAGACCAATCAACGCTGCCTTACTAGCTGAATAATTAGTTCTAAGCTCTTTACCAAGAGCCGCCCTACTTGAAATATTAACAATCCTACCCGCGCGATGTTCCTGCATCTCAGGCACTAAAAACTGTGTACATTGTATTGCACAACGTACGTTTAATGCCATTACCGAATCAAAATCTTGTAAATTAGTATCACCTAGATTAGCCGGCATTACCACGCCAACGTTATTTACGAGATATTTAATATCACCCATCTTCAACGCTTTAGTTAAAGCATTTTGTGTTGCACGTGAATCAGATAAATCAACATGAATAAAATTACTCGATGCGCAATCTTCTGGCTCAGATTTGTCTAAATTGATTACTCCAAGACCCTCTTGGTGAAGCCGGCGACAAACCGCGAGGCCGATGCCCTTTGATCCCCCTGTGACTATAGCTGAACCTTGCATATAAGCACCAATTCTTCTGGTGCACATTCCTGATTATTCAGCCGCTTCCTTACTACCGATGGCTAAATTAACCGATGGCATGACTTCTCGCGCAAGCAACTCCATCGATCGTTTCATTGCATCAGCATCCGTCCAATCCTGAGCGGTTACGGCTAGTGTGCCAAAGTGACCGACATCTTCCCTCAAGGCCAGTATTTGTTCTGCAACAGTACTTGGGCTCCCGAAAATCGTATAACTATCACGGAGAGATTCGTAAGTAAGGGCTACAGCATCGTCACCCTTGTTGACCACAAACGCACCTTTCATTTGAGCTCGATCAAATATTGTGTGAAGATACTTAAAATACCAGTCACAACTACCGCCAGCTTGCTTTACAAATGCCTCTGCTTCCGCGTCTGTCTCACCAACGTATACATTTCGAGCAACATGCCAGATCTCAGGATCTGCGACACGACCCATTTTTTCGCACTCTTCAGTGTAAACTTCCCAATGCGATTTTACAGACCATGTACCGATAAAATTAGCCGAAATGGGAATAAAATCCATTTTAGCTGCATAGCGGATCGAACTCGAGAATGGGCTCATTGCAGATATTGCCATCCTCGGATGTGGTTTTTGATACGGTTTGCACATATAGCCCATACCAATATCCTCGTGCACCCAGTCCTGCACTTTAACCTGCCAATATTTTCCTTGAATATCATACGGTGGGTCCCCAGCCCATATCTCCCGCATAATATCAATGGATTCAGCCATCATTTCATTTCGATCTGCTTCCATTGTTCCAAACATTTCAAAATCAGACGGCAGCCCTCCGGGCCCGACACCCATTATAAAACGCCCTTTGGTAAGGTGATCAAACATTGCCGCTTGACCCGCAACAACACCTGGATGGTATTGAGGCAAGCATATAACCCCAGTAGCAAATATAATATTCTTGGTTTCACTAGCAAGATTTGCAAGAAATATCATAGGATTAGTGATCTGCTCCGGTCCAGCAGCATAATGCTCTCCAACCCAAGCCTCCGAATAGCCTAATTTGTCGGCAAGTATTATTGCTTCCCGGTCTTCCATTAAAGCCGTATGGTAATCCTTGTCACGCGCATGAATAGGCATCATAAAAAGTGCGTGCTTCATTAATCTATTCTCCCAATGTTATGCAGGCTACACCCAATTATAACCAAAACCTCTCGCTTGTACCAGTACCACAATGCATGCGGTAAAATAATTTAATTGTTAGCAGCGCAATCTATGCACAATGCCACCATCGGCTGAAGTAACAGCCGTTTTTCACCAATATTCTGACCACATTTAACGCACCAACCATATTCATCATCATCTATTCGGGCAATCGCTGCTTCTATTTGCAGAATCTCCCTAGTTCGGCGCCTTGCCGTTTCTTCCGCCATGGCACCTAGCTGTAGAGCATCCATACGAGATAATCTGCCTACTCGTGTCTGATCTAACTCAACAGACCCACGCACGCCTTTCACTTCCTTAGATAAATCTGAAAGTTTCTGTCGCCGAGAGATTAGATCCAATTTTATTTTATAAGTATCCATCTAGTCCACTAATATCAGTATATTTCGCTTTTTTAATTTGTCAGTTATCAATTGAATTATATGACAATAATCAGGCTAACTGTCTAAAAATTTACCTTTGGATCGCTATCCCATTTATTGATATAATAAAATTAAGCTGATTTGGAGGCATTAAAATCATTAAACAAGTATCCACAACAAATAATGACTTGGATTTATTTATAAATCTTTGCCATGAACTGTGTGACAAGTCTGGCAGTATTATCATGGAATATTTCAGACAACCCATTGAAATTATTAATAAAGAAGACAAAGGCCCTCGCATTTATTCTCCTGTAACTGAAGCTGATAGGCGTGCGGAGGAAGCCATTCGGAATGCAATTAAACAAACTTTTCCAGAACATGGGATTCGCGGGGAAGAATATGGCGAGTTTAATACTGAAGCGAGATTTGTATGGATTTTGGATCCAATCGATGGAACTAAATCTTTTATATCAGGATTGCCAACTTGGGGGACACTCATCGCTTTACTTAAAGATGATGAACCAATTTTGGGTGCGATGAATCAACCTTTTGTTGGAGATCGTTTTATCGGCGTGCATAATCTAACTACATTAAATAATAATAAAATCACTACCCGACCATGCAAACGACTTGAAGATGCGACATTAGCAATCACAGACAAAGAGATGCTTCAAACTATTGAACAACACGAAGCGTTTAACAGTATTGCCACTAAAGTCAAAAACATACGATTTGGCGGCGATTGTTATAATTATTCGCTACTGGCAGCTGGATACATTGATCTTGTGATAGAGGGAAGCCTTATGCCTTGGGATATCCAGGCTCTAATACCGATTGTAAAAGGGGCGGGAGGCACTATTACTAATTGGAACGGCGCGGAAATCAGTGATGGAGGGTGGGTAATTGCAGCAAGTACAGCAGAGCTACACAAAGTCGCCTTAGATCACCTAAAGCATGTCTTTAAAACTTAACCGCAAGAATAGGCCTATTTTTCTCCAACTTACACGCCTTTTACTTCTTTTGATATGATTCAACAAATACACTGATAAGTTTTTATTTACGTTTGTATATCGAACGAATTTCTGCTTCATCTGTAGTTGGCTCAAGTGCCTTGCAATGCATTCTATAAGCCTCCTGAGGATCACTGTTTGACCAAGTATCTATCCAGAGTTCATAAAACCTCGAATCATGTAGAATATAATGGCTGTTTAGAACCTCCTTACCATGAGCGGCAGCATCTAAACACTCCCTCGGCGTAGGCTTCACCTCGTGAAAGTACATATATAATGTTCTTTTGTCCCAACTGAATGCATTCCCAGACCAAGCTAGAACTGCCAAAAATAATAACACTGCCGTCTTATTCACGGATCTCTCCTAATATAGTTCCATTTTTCATTCCATGAGCCATATTAGAACCTTATCAATTAAGGTTCCTAGAAAATGAATTGTTGGTTTGTGCCCTCGACGCGACTCGAACGCGTAACCGCTAAGCGGGACAGATTTTCTTACTATCTACGACTTTCGTCGCCACACCTATAGGACGATGTGTTCGTAGTCTGGACTTTCCCTTCACCATAGCCTGAAGGCCTTAGGTGCGTGCCGTCAAGTCTCTACACGTTCCTACTAGAGATAGTTAGTAGGCTTCGCTAGGGATTGCCATCAGCATTATCTGTTAAGGTTTCCCCTAATTTGACACGTTCTGCACTCGTCGTTTCCGACAAGGCACTCAATTTAAATTAAGTCTGTTGTGTATACCAATTCCACCACGAGGGCACAGACCCAACCAACTCAATCTTTACAACGCTTATCACATTTTGAAAAGATTTTTCAAATTTACTTCACTTTAGCATTACTCACTAGCCCAAATTATCTACTTCAATTAACAAATCTAATAACTGACTTAATTATTCTTTCTACTCAAGGCGATACACCATACCGAAACCCCGTGCAACCGATTGGTGATTAATCAGAAAATCGGTTAGATTACCTAATTCCCATTTTCCTTCAATTGCAGAATTAGGGTTGAATGAGCTATGTCCCATCGGAAGAGGCTGTCTCTTCTTCAGGCAAAACTCCAAGACCCATAATTATGTCCCATAATTCCTCATATGCTGAATTCACCTGTTCTAACTGAATTCCACGAAGTACCAGGGTAGTCCCAAATCTACGATCCTTATTAAAAGGATAACTTCCAATCTCGACGCAAGCATAACGTTGCTGCAAATCACTCAATGGGGTGGCGATATCACCCTCACCCAACATCACGGACATTGATCGTGAATGAGTTTTAGTTCCGCATTTCAAGACACCGGCAACATCTTCAAACATTGCCCGCATAACCGCCGGAATGCCCGCCATAACAATTACATTTTCAATTCTAAAACCTGGAGCCTGACTGATTGAGTTCCTGATTAATTTCGCACCCTCTGGGATGTGAGCCATTTGAAGCCGAGCACTATTCAATTCACGGTCTAATCCATCGTAATATTCCTGCAGAATACTTTTAGCTTTCTTACTAAGCACGTAGGGCCTTCCCATGGCTTTAGCAATACTTTTTGAAGTGATATCGTCGTGTGTCGGGCCAATGCCGCCAGTCGTAAACACGTAATTGTACCTAACCCTCAAATCATTAACTGCAGAGACAATATCCCCCTCTTCGTCGGCTATAACTCTAACCTCACGCAAATGGATTCCCATGACAACAAGTTGTCGAGCAATATAATTTAAATTAGCATCCTTAGTTCTACCTGAAAGAAGTTCGTTTCCGATTAATAATATGGCAGCAGTTACTATGTCAGGTTTTTTAGTCATAAGATCACGTACTCCAAAATAATCATAATTAAGTTGAATTGTTCCTAAATTACTCCTACTAAATCAATCCTAGCTTTTCTTTAATCTGTTACAATAAAGCGCCAATGCAATTTACTAATGAACTAATACGTGGCACCCTTATCAAACGTTACAAACGATTTCTATCTGACCACAGGCTAGAAAATGCAGAAGTCGTTACAGCACACTGTCCTAACCCTGGCGCTATGCTTGGCTTAACAATGCCTGAATCAGAGGTATGGTTGTCTCCAGCAACCAATCCTAATCGTAAGCTAAAATACACCTGGGAATTGATCCGAATTTCGAGAGGTTCACAAGGTTTGGTAGGAATCAATACAAACCATCCAAATCGTATTGTAGCAGAAGCTCTTAATAAGAAAACTATTAGCGAGCTAAAAGAATACGGTTCTTTTCGACCTGAAGTACCTTACGGTAAAAATTCACGAATTGATTTCTTACTTGAGGCACGCGACTCCTCACCGTGTTTCGTAGAAGTTAAAAATGTTCACCTTCTACGTAAACCAGCGTGTGCAGAATTTCCAGACTCTGTAACGGCTAGAGGAACAAAACACCTGCGGGAACTAACCGAGGTGGTAAAAGCTGGTGGTCGAGCGGTAATGTTATACGTAGTGCAACGGGAAGACTGCAAATATTTTAGGATTGCAGACGACATAGATCCCGTTTACGCCAGCGCTTTTATCGAGGCAAAAGAAAGTGGCGTTGAAGCTATTTGCTATGACTGTAAGCTAAGCACCCAAGAAATAATTCTTTCTAGATCACTACCAATCAAATACCCAATCAGTTAATTGGTTATCCCTGGTACGAATTATCTTAATAAAACTACAAATTGTTTTAGTTTTTAATCATATTATTATCTTCACTTTTATTTAATGTTAATTATATCTTTCTCTCTAGGTGCCAATACCCTCCAAAGAGTATTGTGCTATCAATTGCTACAACTAATAGGCTAGAAAAGTGCAAAACGAAAAGTATTACGAAAGAAGCGTGAAAATCCATGGCCCAGATGAATTTGAGGCTATGCGAAAAGCCGGCAGACTAGCTGCGGAGATTCTAGATTATATTTCTCCGCATGTTGTCCCTGGAGTCACCACAGAAACTTTGGATAGTCTTTGTGACAAAATGACTAACGAACGTGGCGCTGTTTCCGGCCCACTAGGTTATCGAGGTTACCCAAAATCTATCTGTACTTCTGTAAATCATGTTGTTTGTCATGGGATTCCAAGTGGCAAGCGTCTCGAAAATGGGGATATAGTGAATATCGATGTAACCGTTTTATTGAATGGCTGGCATGGAGATTCAAGTCGCATGTTCTACGTTGGAACCCCTTCTGCCAAGGCTCGTCGGTTGGTGGAAGTCACATACGAAGCGATGATGCGGGGTATAACAGTGAGCAAACCAGGAGCCACGTTAGGCGATATCGGCTATGCCATCCAAAGTTACGCTGAAGGAGAACGCTGTGGCGTTGTTAGAGATTTTTGTGGCCACGGTATAGGTCGTATTTTTCATGACGCTCCCAACGTTGTTCATTATGGCGAAAAAGGCGCAGGTTTAGAACTCCAAAGCGGTATGTTTTTTACTATAGAACCCATGATTAATTTAGGCACGTGGAAAGTAAAGCTGCTGAACGATGGCTGGACAGCAGTAACTAAAGATAGGTCATTATCCGCTCAATTTGAACACACCATCGGCATCACAGCAGACGGAGCTGAGATTTTTACCCTCTCACCAGCCGGCTATACTAAGCCCCCTTACATATAATTAAACACTAATTTGGTTGTTAAACCTTTCCGTCCACCGAAATACATTAAACTTAAGCATCTTGACTCCCAGATGCAGCCTCCATCATTTCTCGAAGCATATCTAACTTTGGCACGCTCGGTTTCGGGTAAGCTTTTCGACTTTGAGAAAGGCCTAAATCGATACACATCTCGGCTAGTTTATAAGTTAACGGACCTGGGTTAATTACCGGTACGGGCAAGTTTTTGACCATATGACTATGCGCCTGGTGCATTGTGGTCGAACCTAATAAAATTACGTCAGCACCATCTTGCTCTATGCATTGAGTCGCACAATCAATCAACTTGGGGAAAACGACCTCTTCCTTTCCACCAAGCAAATTTTCTACATCGGGCATAACATTTATTGACCTGATGGAAGCTAATCGTTCATTCATTCCATATTCTTGCGCACTTTTTTTATAAAGTGGAATCCATCCATCCCACTGTGTTACTACAGAGAACTGATTTCCCAACATAAGAGCCATTAAATAAGATGCTTTTCCAGGGCCGATTACTGGAATGTCTAGTACTGAGCGCATAGCATTCATACCCGAGTCACTCATCGTATCAATACATACCGCATCATAACCGTCGTCTTGTGCTGTTACCGCAGCCTCAAGAAGGGCAATATCCCCCAGTACATAGTCGTGATAACAATCTAAAATTGCCGGACCTGCCTTAACACCCCTAAAATCAAATTCAACATTTGGGGCAATTGTGATCGACTCTAATTGGAGACTGCGATTAGCCATTCCGTCTTCTTTAAATGCAAATGGGACAATTACTAATATTTTTGGCACTTCCGCCTCCTTAAAAATTTGTTAGTTTTAATGTAACTCGCTAGAATAGTCGTTAGTTATGCAGCACTTGGAGAATATACCCATGAAGGAAGCAAAAGCTCCATTACAATAATTCTTGGTAATACTAATTCTTCACCGAAATAAAGACAAAATCCTCACAATGAGTAGTATTATATTTTTTGGTAATTAGAAAATTATAAATTAGGTAAATCTTATGAAATTGATCGGCGTAGATGTCGGAGGTACTTTCACCGACCTTATAATCACAGATACGAATACCCAACTTACCGACATCCATAAGGTACCTACCACACCAGATGATCCCAGCGTTGGAGCTTCAGAGGGTATACGAGAACTATGCGATCGCAATACGGTGGCAACCGAAACTATTGACCATGTTTTTCATGGAACTACAATAGCAACAAACGCTGTACTCGAGTACAATGGTGCACGAACTGGCATGATTACCAGCGATGGTTACCGAGATATTATACATATTGGTCGTCATCAGCGACCTGAAAATTACTCAATTATGCAAGATATTGCATGGCAAACCAGGCCATTAGTTCAACGACGGTATCGAAAAACAGTAGCTGAACGTTTAACTCCCCCTAACGGCGAGGTATTAATACCTTTAGATGAAAATGCTTTGCGAGAGTCTGTACAAGAACTTAAAGCAAAGGGTGTGGAAGCTATAGCTATATGTTTTTTGTTCTCTTACCTCGACGCCAAACATGAATTGCGAGCACGAGAAATAGTATTAGAAGAATACCCAGAAGCTTTCGTGTCTACCTCCGCCAGCGTTGCTCCACAATTCCGAGAATTTGAACGCTTCACCACCGCAGCAATGAATGCATTTATTGGGCCTAAAGTTAGGACTTACGTTAAAAAATTTAGCGAGAGACTTAACAAGCTTGGACTAGTAGCAGACCTACATATTATGGGCTCTAATGGTGGAGTAGCCACTGAGAAAACAGTGGCGGAATTACACGTGATAACTTTATTATCGGGTAGAGCTGCAGGTGTTCTTGGGGGGGCGTGGACTGCTGGACTTTCAAGTCGCAATCGCCTTATTACATTTGACGTCGGAGGTACGAGTGCAGATATCGGGATTGTAGTTGATGGCCAATACAGTGAAGCTACCGCACGGGATACATGGATTGGCGGCTATCCCGTTCTGGTTCCTATGATTGATATTGGCACAATTGGTGCTGGCGGAGGATCAATAGCTCATGTAGATGCTGGTGGTGGCTTCAAAGTTGGCCCTCAGCGCGCGGGAGCACGACCGGGGCCAGCTTGTTATGGACACGGAGGTATAGAACCGACTGTTACAGACGCAAATTTAGTGCTTGGCCGGCTAGACGCTGAAAATTTTCTTGGTGGGAGTATGGCTCTTGACATAGAAGCATCTGAGAACGTTATAGACAAGTTAGCTGATGGCCTTAACCTCGACCGTCTGGAAGCTGCAGAAGGTACTCTCACTATAATCAATAGCAACATGGCCAATGCTATTCGCGCTAAAACTATACAAAAAGGTATCGACCCACGAGGATTTTCACTTGTTGCTTTCGGGGGCGCGGGGCCACTCCATGGGGCAGAAGTTGCAGCTATGCTCAACATTCCAGAAGTAGTAGTTCCACCTCATCCAGGTATAACTTCTGCAGCAGGACTTTTAACTACAGATCTAAAATATGACCAAATAAAGACGGAATTTCAGGTCAAAGGAAGTATCAATCTCGATATCATTAACAGCGACTTTAATATTCTAAGCAAGCATTTACTACTCCAATTCTCATCTGACGGACTAACTGATAAAGACGTTAAGCAATATCGTTACGGAGATTTGAGGTATGTGGGTCAAGGGTACGAGTTACGCGTAAACTTTCCAGAAGGATTATTGAATCAAGAAGCGCTCGAACAAGTTTGGAAAAGTTTTCATAAATTACATGAACAAGAATATGGGCATTACTTCATGGATAGCCCTATTGAGATTGTAAACATTCGCCTTACCGGAATCGGAACGATGCCCAAAATTGCCAATCCGGAATGCCCGCAAGCTGGAACTCTTAAATCTGCCCATATAAAATCGGCAAAGTCTGGTTTCAGATATGAAGGCGCACTTCAGCAGATGCAAACTGACTTTTATCTTCGAGATAAACTTCCCCTAGATGTACTATTCAATGGACCTGCAATTGTAATTCAAAAGGATACCACCACAGTTGTACCACCAGGCTGGACTGCAAAGTTGGATAATGGTGCAAACCTTATACTAACCAATACAATGAAAGAGTAGACTCTCATGTCTAGCAAAGACCAAAAAGGAAAGAATGTGGAAACTATAGACCCGGTTACGGCTAACGTTATACAGGGTGCGCTCGAAAACATTGCTATAGAAATGGGCTACAAGTTAATGCGCATGTCTTATTCGAGTATAATCCGGGAATCTGAAGACTTTGGTGCGGCACTTATCGATGCCAAAGGACGACAATTATGCGAGTCAAAGCAAAGCACACCGTTACAAAGTGGCCCTATTCCCGGATACATTAAAGGAATGAATAAACTCCTTAGTGAAAGAAACGATAGTCTCGACCCGGGCGATGTAATCATTCATAACTCTGCCTATCATGGGGCTAGTCATGGGCCAGATGTTGCTTTCATTATTCCAGTTTTCATTAATAAAAACAATCTAATAGGGTATTCTGTTACTACAGCACATCATCTTGATATAGGTGCTCTCAGCCCGGGAAGTTGTGGCATAGTAGATGCTATGGATGCTTACGCTGAAGGACTTCAGTTTAAGGCCTTAAAGGCCTACGAAAAGGGCAAGAAGAACGAGGCTCTTTGGTCTATACTCCGCGATAATATTCGGGCATCTGATCTCGTCGTTGGAGATATGGAAGCTCAAGTTGCTGCTTCTCGAATAGGTGCAGAAAGATTTGTAGAGTTGATTGAACGCTATAGTCTTGAAACAATAGAGGCAGCTGCTGATGCTTTGATGGATTACTCCGAAAGACTTATGCGCCAGGCAATTGAAGAACTCCCAAATGGCAGCTACAGTGCTACCGGGCACTTCGACGGATTTCTTGATGACCCAAACAGGAGAGATTTTAAAATTGCTGTCACAGTTAACGTTGAGGATAGCAATCTTATAGTAGATTTGAATGGAACTTCTCCTCAATGCGACGATAGACCCATTAACATGCCTTTGGAAGGTACCGTTGATTGTGCAATTTGGCTCACATTAAGGTCAATATTACTGGATAGTACTGTCTACGGAAGCATTCCTCAAAATTCTGGCTTAATTCGACCAATAAAAATTGTAGCTCCAGAAGGTTGCTTAGCGAATCCCATTTTCCCGGCTCCGACTATTGCAAGGTTTGCCCCAGGCAATATAGTCGCAGACACACTGATGAAGGCTCTGGCCACAGCAGTACCTCAAAAGGTTGGTGCAGGTGTCGGAAATTTAAAGGTTGTTGCATTCAGTGGAATTAAAGGTGCGCAGCATTGGGTTCATATGGAAATTCATGAGGGTAGTTATGGCGGAAGATATGGAAAAGATGGCATGGATGCGGTGGATACTTTGTATGCGAATACGCGAAACAATCCAATTGAGGACATAGAATCACACACTCCTCTTCGGGTGACACGATATGAATTACGTAACAATACTGCTGCCCCCGGAAGATGGCGTGGTGGAATAGGGTCTATACGTAATGTAGAATTTCTTGAAGATAGTTTTATATCGATTGAGGGAGATGGCCACAAATACCCGCCTTGGGGGTTTAGTGGAGGATCAGATGGGAAAACAGCTAGTCTTAATTATTTTGATGAATCAGGAACCCAAC
>CAYRUX010000212.1:0-5950 GCA_964427515.1 uncultured Rhizobiaceae bacterium | reverse complement strand
TAATTGGGGAACCCCAACGCCAGCTATAATTCAGGTCGTACAAATTGAACCTGGCCCAATACCCACCTTAACTGCAGCTACGCCAGCATCAATTAATGCCCTTGTCCCGTCACCAGTGGCTACATTACCCGCTATGACCTGCACCCTATTACTCAGTTTTTTAATCGACTTTACTGTGCCTATTACGCTCGCACTATGACCATGCGCTGTATCGACCACAATGACATCGGCCCCAGCATCCAACAATGCCTCTGCTCTGTCCAAACCTCCATCTCCTACACCCGTGGCTGCCGCCACTCGCAAACGTCCCTTTTCATCTTTAGTGGAATCGGGAAAATATTCTGATCGCTCAATATCACGAACTGTAATCATTCCGACACACCTATATTGTTCGTCAACAACAAGTAACTTTTCTATACGATGGCGATGTAAAAGTCTTTTTGCCTCTTCGCGATCAACTCCTTCTCTAACTGTTACCAAATTGTCTTTTGTCATTAAGTTTCTAATTTTCTCGCTGGCATCACTCGCAAAACGTACGTCTCTATTAGTCAATATACCCACTAAAAGTCCATTATCTGACTCGACAACCGGTATCCCGGATATGCCGTGTCGCTCCTTAAGAGCCAACGCATCAGCTAAAGGTCTTTCGGGAGAAATTGTCAGAGGGTTAACGACCATACCAGCTTCAACCTTTTTTACGCGCGTAACCTCTTTTGCTTGGTTCGCAACATCCATATTTTTGTGGACTACCCCGATACCTCCTGCCTGAGCTATAGCTATTGCAAGGCGATGTTCCGTCACTGTATCCATAGCCGCTGATAGAAGTGGAATACCCAATTCTATTTGTGCAGTTAAGCGTGTACGTAAACTTGCCTGCCCAGGCAATACATCTGAAGCAGCGGGTTCAATTGAAACATCATCGAATGTAAGTGCTTCACGGATTTGCATGGCTTCTCCCAACTTTATATTAACGCGCAATATACACCAAACCGTCTTAACTCCAAGCTTGATCAAGTGTAATTGCGAGACTACCTACGAAATCCTCGTGCGATAACATACTCTTCCGCAGACTCTGACCGACTAGCTTGGGGCTTGACATGTTGCACCTTACTAAAATGACTTTTTAATCTCTCTAATAGTTCTCGTTCCGTACCCCCTTTAAAAACTTTTGCAATAAAAGTTCCATTCTCTTCCAGTACTTTGTCCCCAACGTTGGCAGCAGCCTCACACAATTTCATTATTCTAATATGATCCGTTTTCGTATGACCAGTTGATGCCGCTGCCATATCACTCATAACTACATCAGCCTTTCCAGCCAACGCTTCTAATATTGTCCTTGTAGAGTCAGGCTTAAAAATATCCAACTTCAGGATTTCAACACCAACTAATGGTTCTAACTCTTTAATATCTACTGCTAGCACTTTGGCGCCCGAAGGAAGTTTTGCCAATGCTACCTGACTCCAACTACCGGGAGCAGCGCCAAGATCTAATACTCTCTGCTTGCCCCTAAATAGATTGAACCGGTTATCAAGTTCAATAAGTTTAAAAGCCGCTCGCGATCGAAACCCCCTTTTCTTTGCAGCACTCACATACGGGTCATTTAGCTGTCGTTGCAACCATCGATTAGATGATGCTTTTCTCTTCCCAGCAGATCTTAACTTGACCGCCGACCCACGACGAATCAACGCCTCATGTTTACGGCTCATGACACCACCTTGTCCTCACGCATCAAGCCCAACACTATGCCTTCTTGAAGACCCCGGTCTGCCACGTGTATAAATTCCACGGAAATATTACGAGATATAGCCTCCAAAATGGCACAGCCAGCTATGATAACGTCGCCACGTCCTCTACCCACACATGCCAACTCCTCTCTCTCTCTCATGTTCATAGCAAGCAGGCGTTTAGTTTGTGATATTATATCTTTAGTACTCATTTTGAATCCATCCACCAAATTTCTGTCATAATGTGGGAGTCTCAAATGTAAACCTGTTAACGTCGTAATAGTTCCCGAGGTGCCTATAACCTGAATATTTTCATACTGTCCTTTTTGATTCAGTCCAAGTCTGTCAAAAAATGGGCTAATTAATAAATCCGCTTCATTTAACATTTTAAAGTACGTAACTGGTTGAATTATGTCTCCACCATAATACTCGGCTAATGGTACCACCCCTAACTGTACTGAAATCCACTGTACTACCCTTGGATCCTGTTTTTTTTCCAACTCAATCCAAATTAACTCGGTACTACACCCGCCAATATCAAACAATAATGTATTTGTTGATGAATCATTTAGTAATGGTGAACAGGCCTCAAATGCCAAATACGCTTCCTCGGCGTCACTAACAATATTTAATTTTATTCCAGTCTCAACGTAGACTCGATTCAAAAATAATTCACAATTTTTAGCTTCGCGACAAGCCGCAGTTACTACACCTCGAAAACGAGAAACATCGTATTCAGATAACTTTGCTCTACATTTTTTTAGAGCTTCTATCGCCCTTTCCATTGCCCTATCAGATAGTATTCTATTATACCGCACTCCTTCCCCGAGACGTACGATTCTGGAAAATGAGTCAACTACCGTGAACCCATTAAAATTGGGTCTAGCCAGAAGAAGTCGACAATTGTTACTACCTAAATCAATCGCCCCATACACTCTATCTATATTACTTAGAGAGTCTCCCACTACCCCCCCTTTTCATAAATTTTAGCGTTATAGCGACCGTTACCATTCATAACAATATTAGTTCGCCTTCTAATATTCCGGAAAACCATGATTTTAAAATTCTATAAAAATATTGGACGGCCTAATAAACAAAATGTTTAATAACAAAATAATAAACTTATAATATTAATAGCTAAGTTATTGTTAAACAAATTTTAACCTTGCGGAATATACCCGATCCTACGTAGTGGTTTCAGGCTCTGAGACCTTCACGCGGTATTTTAGTCAACAAACATCATGAAAGCGAATAAAAGCATAGATGAGCAAACAGTTTAATTCATCTAACAGTCTAGAAATCCGAGATTATATTCGTGATATTATACGAGATGACCTCAAAACTGGGCGACGTAAAACAATCGTTACCCGTTTTCCGCCCGAACCTAATGGATACCTTCATATTGGCCATGCGAAATCAATTTGCCTAAATTTTGGTATTGCCAACGAATTTGGTGGTCGGTGTCATATGCGATTCGATGATACTAATCCAATCAAAGAAGAGCACGAATATATTGATGCGATCCAAGAAGACGTAAATTGGCTCGGCTTTGAATGGGGCGAATATCTTTATTTTGCCTCTGATCATTTTGAGCGCCTTTATCAATGGGCTGAACATTTAATTAATTCAGCAAATGCCTACGTCGACAACCTCTCGCCAGATGAAATTAGAGAATTCCGAGGAACATTAACCAAACCTGGACAAAATAGTCCGTATCGTGATCGACCGATATCGGAAAACTTGGAGTTATTCCGTCAAATGCGTGATGGTAAATTTCCAAACGAGACTTGTGTCCTTCGAGCAAAAATTGACATGAGTTCCGGTAATATAAATATGCGCGATCCAGTATTATACCGTATTCTTCACTCGGATCACCCCAGAACTGGAGATGCCTGGTGTATATACCCCACGTACGATTTTGCACATGGTCAGTCCGACGCTATTGAAGGCGTTACACATTCTATTTGCACACTAGAATTTGAAGACCACAGGCCGCTTTACAATTGGCTGGTCGAACATTTACCAGTTGATGCGGTACCACTACAGTATGAATTCTCCCGGCTAAACCTTTCATACACTGTTTTGTCAAAACGAAAACTTATCCAACTTGTAAAGGACAAATATGTTCGGGGTTGGGACGATCCGCGCCTCCCCACACTCAGAGGATTGAGAAGACGTGGCATTCCACCGGCAGCAATTCGTGACTTCGTGAGCCGTCTTGCTATTTCTAAAAGTGACGGCATGGTAGAAATTGCACTGTTAGAACATTGTGTAAGAGAATTAATGAATAAAGAGGCAGAGCGCCGGATGGCTGTGCTGAAACCTCTCAAGGTAATAATCGAAAACTGGCCTGACGGCAAAGTCGAAGAGTTGGAAGCTGTCAACAATCCAAATGATGCGAGTGCTGGAAAACGTCTCATAAGCTTTTCACGCGAGATTTACATTGAGCAAGATGATTTTATGGAAGAACCTCCAAAAAAGTTTTTTCGGTTGGCTCCTGGCCGTGAAGTACGCTTGCGTTATGCCTATTTTATTAAATGTCATGAAGTAATTAAAAATCATACTGGTCAAGTAATTGCTCTTAAATGCACGTATGACCCGCAGTCTCGTGGTGGAGAGTCCCCAGATGGTCGCAAAGTTAAGGGAACACTTCATTGGGTTTCAGCTACAAATTGTGCGCGAGCAGAAATTCGCCTCTACGACCACCTATTTAGTACCGAACACCCTGGAGAAAACGGCGACGTGCTAGATGATCTCAATCCTCAGTCTCTTGATACATTACTAGATTGTTGCGTTGAACCTTGCCTGCTAAATGCCTCTGCAGGAGAAACGATGCAGTTCGAACGCCAAGGGTATTTCTGTCTGGACCCAGATTCGAACCCCAAACAGCTAGTCTTTAATCGAACTATATCTCTGAGAGATGATTGGGCTAAAATTCAAAAAAGTAGCCAAAAACGTCAATGAAGAAACTATATGAAACAAACACATGGTACCCTGTAAAAAAAGAGCCGCTAAAGAAGGTAAGTTTAGTTAGTTATTGGGCGATCTCGTAACTGTAATACAGTAGACACTTACCTTCCACTCCCTAACTAAGTAATAAAGCGAGTGTTATTGCAACCTTTGAACCTACTAACACGCGCATTTACTAACTAAAACCGACAAGTGGACTGGTGATTACTCCATCAGAACTGCCGAAATGCCGGCATGGCTGAATCCTGCTCCCGCAGCCATTTCCACTGCGACCCATATAGCTTCAGAAATTGCCTCTCGAGAATGCCCATGGGCTAAAGCCTCTGTGACGTAATACTCAATACATTGCTGACATCTTGTATTATGCGCGCAGGCAATCGCTATAAGAAGCTTTGTTCCATAGGAAAGAACTCCTTCACTAATAGCCGCTCGTTGAAATTTAACGTAGGCACTGTGTATTTGGGGTGTTTTCTGAGCGAGAGTGCTTTGGCAACTAGAATTCTTTGTATCATGAGAGCTGCTGGAATCTTCTTTCGCGAGTGTCTCGAAAGCAACCGCTGAATGTCGAAAACACGCACCAGCACCCATCGCAATGCCAACCCAAATAGCTTCACTCGCTTCCTCAATGGATGCATCCGCCTGCTTAACAAGCTTGATATGGTAGTCGATACAGTATTCACATCGCAAAACATGCGCACATGCGATGGCAATTAATTCCTTTTCTTTTACCAACAATGCTCCGTCAGTGAACGTTGCTTCTGCAAATTTGGAGAAAGCTTCGAGTTGTGCCGGCGCCCACTTTGCATATAACGAAGTTTTTTCAAGGATGTCGGAACGTGAGTATGAGTCAACCTTTTGCATAATCTTTCCTCCTCAATCAAATACGCGTTTATTCGTTTTTAGCCGTCGTATCAGCCGATAGTCAAAAATGCGATTCCAAGACCGAGCAAAATTATTCCTGGAATTTTTGCTGACCATGGCCCTGATGGAATTAAACGTTCAGCGAGTATAAATGCGCTAAGCAATGCCATTACCAGCACACTTGAAGTGCCGCCGGCAAACATCGTCAGCATAAGACCCCAACAGCACCCAAGGCAAAGAAGCCCATGATGTAAGCCCATCCGGAGTGCTCCGCTACGACCAGGTTTCCAGTAGTCTAGGAAAAACGATACTGGACTGCGGCAACGATCAAGACAGGCTTCTTTAAGTGGTGTGAGTTGATAAATCCCAGCCGCGATCAGCGTACCACCCGCAAG
>CAYRUX010000211.1:0-4062 GCA_964427515.1 uncultured Rhizobiaceae bacterium | reverse complement strand
CAGCTATACGCCCTAAACTGTCAATTTCCGCAACTGAGCCTCCGCCAGCGCCAATTTCGACCATTTGTATTACTGGAATTCTAAGTGGCAGTCCGCTTCCTTTCAAGAATCTATGAGCCCGAGCAACCTCAAAGGATCTTTCCGTATGTGGCTTAGATTCATTGATGATACAGATTTTTGCTGTCGTTCCCCCCATATCAAACGAAATCACTTCAGGCAAATTACACTCTGTTGCGATGTGGCTACAAAAAACTGCTCCTCCAACGGGACCAGACTCGACTAACCTAATAGGAAATCGAATACCTACTTCGATATCGGCCACTCCGCCTCCCGAAAGCATTACAAAAAGCGGACAATCAAATCCCTGCTCTTTCAATTCAGCTTCTAGACGATGAAGATATTTTGTCATAATGGGTTGTACGTACGCGTTTGCACATGCAGTTGAAAACCGTTCGTATTCCCGCATTTCTGGTGCTACTTCGCTCGAGAGAGTATATGTAATATTGGGCAGCGCCCTAGAAAGGATTTCATAGGTACGAATCTCATGAAGCGGATTTACATAACTATGTAAAAATCCGATGGCAACACTCTCAACGTTCGCGTCTACTAAAGATTGTGTTATATTGGATACTGCTATCTCGTCGAGCTCTTTTATTATATTACCAGCAGCGTCAAGGCGTTCAGAGATTGGAAATCGTAATTGTCTAGGAACCAGAGGTGCAGGTTTATCCATGTTAATATCGTACTGCTCAAATCGACTTTCTGTGCCCATTTCAACGCTATCTCTGAATCCTTCGGTTGTTAAAAAGGCTGTTTTTGCACCCTTTCGTTCTATAAGTGCGTTAGTAGCGAGAGTTGTGCCATGAATGATGAGTGTAATTTCGTTTGGCTTTGTTTCGGAGGCATCTAACACGCGTTGAATACCCTGCTTAACACCTTCCTCAGGAGATTTGGACGTGGTCAAAACTTTGGAGGTATACCGTTGCGATTCGTTTTCTAGTACTACATCAGTAAAAGTACCTCCGATATCTACGCCTATACGCGCCCCAAGTTCGTTATATTCCGTCACGCTTGTTTTCATGGATTCTACATTTTGTAGGTAAATAATACTGTTGGTCGACTATGATTTCTGATTATTCATTATAACCGAATAAGATGAAATAAATATTTAAATTGTCATCCACGGGGTACTATTACAGCATTGCCTGAATAATATGAGGTGGTGATAAAATTAGGATAGTGGCCATACCCATAGCAATGTTGGAATTGAAACAGCGACGATGAGTATCTCCAGAGGTAGACCCATACGCCAGTAATCGCTAAAACGATAGCCGCCAGGGCCTAAAATAAGAGTGTTGTTCTGGTGACCAATTGGCGTTAGAAATGCACATGAAGCTCCAATTGCAACTGCCATAAGGAAGGGGTCTGGATTTACGTTAAGTCTTTCAGCTAGGCCGTAGGCAATTGGTGCCATAATCACGGCTGTGGCGGCATTATTAACAATATCAGATAATGTCATCGTCAAAATTAATAAAATTGTCAGAACCAGAATTGGAGAAACATTGTCTCCAATACTTAGGAGCCAATCGATTATCAATGCAGTAGAACCTGTAGTTTCAAGAGCGCTTCCAATAGGAATCATGGCACCTAACAAAATTATTACTGGCCAATTAATACTTTCATAAGCTTCTTTCAGCGATGCAAAGTTCAAAAATAACATCGTCATAGCCGCGAGACCTAGGGCAATCGGAGCGGCGACAAGGCCTAGGGACATGCAGACTATAGCACCAATAAATACAATCAAAGAGAGCCATGCACGCTCAGGTTTTCCAATTCTTATACTACGTTCAGCTAACGGTAGACAGCCAATATCTCCTAGAACAGTGGGCATTTGGTCAACTGTTCCCTGTAACAATAAAACATCACCTGCCCGCAGTCTTAGAGAATGTAACCGGGTTCTTATAGGTTTACCTTGTCGAGATACCGCTAACAAATTAACGCCAAATCTATTGCGAAGACGTATACTGCGGGCAGTTCTATTCTCAATCATTCCCGTCGGCGACACAACAGCTTCTGTAAGGGATAAGTCATCAGACTTTAAATCATCGCTGACTTCAGTCCCAGATCCCACTAGTTCTAAATTAAATTGATTAACTACTTTATCAATTCCATCCGGCGCAGCTTCTAAAACTAAAATGTCCCCACTAGATATTTTTCCACGCCATGTAGCACTATGGATTCGCTGGTTAGACCTGATGAGGCCTATGAATTCAACTTCCATAGTTTCAAGTTCTTGTTCGACCTGTTTATGACCTTTTCCTATCAATGGACAATCTTCTGGAACGAGCAGCTCTGTAACATAGTCTTCAATTTCAAATAGAGACTTTGTATCTGTTTTTCTTCGACGGGCTGATGGTATTAGGCGCCAGCCCACAAAAGTTACGAAGATTAATCCTGTAAAAGCTACCGCAGCCCCAACGGGGGTAAAGTCAAACATGGAAAATGGAGTTCCGCTAATATTGGCGCGGTAATTAGCAATAATTATATTGGGAGGTGTGCCGATTAGAGTTATGGTGCCTCCCAAAATTGATGCAAAGGCTAAGGGCATAAGAATAAAACCAGCAGATCGATTGGCTTTTGAAGCCGAGCGCAAAGCTACTGGCATTAATAATGCCAGAGCACCTACATTGTTCACAAATGCAGAAAGTAGAGCGGAGACGCTTCCTATAAATCCAACGTGAAGTGATCTATTTCGCTTTGCAGCTGGTTCAAGCCCCTTAGCAAGCATGTCAATAAGCCCTGAATTAGACAAGGCTTTGCTAATAATAAGTACCGCGGCCACGGTTATTACTGCTGGATGACCAAAGCCAGAAAAGGCTTCCATTGGGGGTACTAGGCCAATAATTACTGAGACAAGGAGTGCTGAAAAAGCTATTAAATCGTAGCGCCAACGCCCCCATATGAAGAGAATTAGAATTGTACCAATCAAAATTAATATTGCGATTTGGTCAAAAGACATTAGAGCATACTATTTATTTATATTGTAAACGATAAAAAGGTATTTGGATCATTATAGACCACTTTAAGTTATAGTTTGATAAGCATTATAAGATATACCAGTGGTGCTGTGTTATGAAACGAAAGTTATTGGCAAATAAGGTTTGATATTATGATAAACTCTACCAAAACACGGACTGAATTTGATTCCATAGGAAAAATAAAGGTATCTTCTGTAAACTACTGGGGTGCCCAAACACAAAGAAGTTTGCAAAATTTTAAAATTGGTGACGAACTCATGCCTAGGTCCGTAGTGCGTGCTTTAGGAGTAGTCAAGTTAGCTGCTGCTCGGGTAAATGTACGGCAGGGGATTTTGCCAAAGAATATTTCTAAGGCTGTACAGCAAGCAGCTCGAGAGGTAATGACAGGTAAACTTGATGAACACTTTCCTCTTGTTGTCTGGCAAACAGGTTCCGGAACACAGTCAAATATGAATGCTAATGAGGTAATAGCTAACAGGGCTTGCAAAATTCTAGGTAAACCCTTGGGTAAAAAATCTCCCGTTCATCCAAATGATCATATTAATTTGGGGCAATCATCTAATGATACTTTCCCTACAGCTATGCATATTGCAGCTGTGGAGCAGATACAAACACAGTTGGATCCAGCCCTTAAGATGCTTTATCAATCGTTGCGGAATAAATCCCTAGAATTTAATCGCGTCATTAAAATCGGCCGTACACATCTTCAGGATGCAACACCAATTACTCTAGGCCAAGAGTTTTCTGGATATGCCACGCAACTAAAGTATGGCAGGTCTAGGATAAAGGCTGCGATGCCACGCTTATGTCAGTTGGCACAAGGTGGCACGGCTGTTGGCACGGGACTAAATACTTTTAAAAATTTTGACAGAGCTTTTGCGGTTGAAGTAGGAAAAATTACAGGGTTGAAATTTAAAACAGCAGAAAATAAATTTGAGGCAATTGCAGCACATGATGCAATGGTAGAGATGTCTGGAGCGCTCAACACACTTGCGGCAAGCCTTATGAAAATTGCAAATGATAT
>CAYRUX010000210.1:0-3371 GCA_964427515.1 uncultured Rhizobiaceae bacterium | reverse complement strand
CTGGAAAAGTTTATATAGCAGTTGACGAGAAGCCTAAGCTCAGTAAAAACCTTAAGCGAATTCGTAACATAATAGAGAATCCTAATGTTACCTTAACCGCTGATTATTACGACGATACTGATTGGTCAAAACTTGGCTGGGTTATGATCCGCGGTCACGCTAATAAAATTGCTGGCGGTGAGGAATTTGATAGGGCACCTCGCAATTTAGGACATATCTATCATCTCCGAAAAAGTATGGTCTGGGAATCTCTCCCAGTGATAGTTATTCAAGTAACAAATGTCACCAGCTGGGGCAATCTCTTACAAGGTCAATAAATACAATATTTTTGAAACCGAGAATTATTATTATGACCAAAAATATCAATCTCATTGCATTGCCTGGAATTCCGTTAGCAAGACCAGGTGACGATTTGATCGACTTTATTTTTCTTGGATTAGAAAATGCAAATGAACAACTGGCGGATGGGGATATACTTGTAATTGCGCAAAAAATTGTCTCAAAAAGTGAAAATAGATACGTCGAACTGAAGACTATCAGCCCCTCAAAAGAAGCACTTAACCTAGCGACGCAAACTGATAAGGATCCCAGACTAGTGCAATTAATACTATCAGAATCCCGGGAAGTAATTCGCCATAGACCCGGTGTCATAATAGTTGAACATAAGCTTGGGTTTGTGATGGCTAATGCTGGCATAGATAATTCTAATGTTGAGAACTCTCAAAAGGGCGAAAGAGTTCTTTTATTGCCGATCAACCCAGATGAAACCTGCAATAATATTTGTCAAGGTATAAAGGAAAAATCTAACAAACAAGTCGCGGTAATAATTAATGATAGTGTGGGACGGGCATGGAGAGTAGGTACGGTAGGCATAGCACTTGGCGCAGCTGGCTTGGAATCCGTGCTTGACCTTAGGGGGAATATGGATCTCTACGGCCGGCCGTTACTGGTCTCCATTGTTGGCCTCGGTGACGAACTATCAGCTGCCGCGTCTATAATCCAAGGCCAGGGAGATGAAGGTCTTCCAATAGTCCTAATTCGGGGACTGAATTACGACTCTTTAAAGAGCAATGGATCTACTCTAGTACGGAAAAAGGAAGAGGATCTTTTTAGATGATTGCAAAAAGTGATTCACTTTCTGGAGTGAAATACCTTGCCCTTTCAGGTGGCGTTGGAGGAGCCAAATTAGCACTTGGTATTTCTAATCACATTGACCCGGAAACACTTGCTATAGCCGCAAATGTAGGAGATGACTTTGAATATTTAGGCCTGAATATCTGCCCAGATATTGATACACTTACTTATACTTTGGCGGGTTTAAACAACCCAAAGACTGGATGGGGTAGATCAAGAGACACCTTTAATTTTATGAAGGCAGTCAAGTCTTTTAATGCTGAAGCTTGGTTTCAACTAGGAGATCAAGACTTAGCTCTTCACATACTACGCACACAACGTCTCCGCTCGGGAGAAAAGCTGAGCTCTATAACACGGCAAATTTGCAATGTTTTAGGAGTGAAGGCGCACATTATACCAGCAAGTGACGACCCGATCAAAACAAAGATAGAAACCATAAACGGAAACTTTGCTTTACAGCATTACTTTGTTCGCGAAAATTGTCAGCCTAAAGTTACTGGATTTAAATATGAGGGCAGTAATAAAGCGTTAGCAAAAAGCTTAATACTTGAAAAAATTTTAGATATAATCTTAAAGGCTGTGATTCTTTGCCCCTCCAAACCATATATCAGCATAGACCCAATTCTTGCTATTCGTGACTTTAAACAAGCCTTAAAGCAGTGCAAAGCGCCAATAGTAGCTGTTTCTCCCGTAGTCGGCCGACACTCACTTAAGGGTCCTACCGCAAAGATGATGGAAGAACTAGGGTATGAGGTAAACGCACATACAATAGCTTGCCATTATGGGGATATAATCGATGGCATTGTAATCGATTCATCAGATTTTGCGTTGGAAAGAAGTATAGAAGACGAAGGTATACGAACGTGTGTGGTTCCAACCATAATGATTTCAGAACAAGATAAAATAAGACTGGCACAAGATACACTTAACTTTGCGGCCACTTTCTCAAGCTAAATTTCATTCTAATTATTTGAATTGCGGAATAACATGCTCGCCATAATTTGCAACAATTTGTTCTTCTGAACCGTTAGTAAGATAAATCGTAAACTGCGTCACCCCAACGGATTCTAATTTCTTAATCTTTTCGACATGTTTTTCGATTGGCCCTATAATGCTGAACGATTCTGTAATTTCCGGAGTAATATAATAGGTATTATCAGAATCTCTATCAGCATGCTGACGATAGTCATAAGCATCGCCTCCAGCTCCTCCCGCACGCCTTCTTTGAATGTAATCCGTCAAACTCTGTGGTACTAGACTTGAGTCCTTGCCATATTTTTCAACAATATCTGCAACATGGTTACCCACCAACGCTGGAAACCATTTTGTTTGCTGAATACCTGTATCAATGTCACCCACCCAGACAGGCGCGCAAGCCAAAACCCTATAATTTTTCATATTGCGATTGGCTGACCGACCAGCCTTAAGTGATTGCTCTGAAAACCAACTGCAAAGTCCAGGATCTGCCAACTGTACAACAAGCCCATCACCAACCTCACCAGCCATTTTTAAAGCCTTCGGACCATAGGCTGCTATCCACACAGGTAATTCGTGTTTATCCACCCAATCCATGAACACTGGCGCTGGACACTCATCGTATTTATAAGAGTTTCCAGAAACTATTTCTCTGATAGCCTGACAGAATTCCGCCGTCATTTCACAAGTGGCTGGAGTTTTTCCCATCACACGCATTGAACTGTCTCCACGACCAACAGCTATATCAAACCTACCGTCACTAATTTTGGACAAAGTCGCAAAAAGGCTAGCTGCCACTGACCAATCCCTAACCTTAGGATTAGTGACCAAGGGCCCGAACCTTAAAGAGTTAGTATGTTCCATACATTGAGCTATTATTGGATATGGATCAGCCCATAATATGTGTGAATCGAAGAACCATATATAGTCAAATCCTGCAGCTTCCGCCTGACGTGCTATCGCGACCGTGCGCTTAGGGTCTATTTCACCCTTATATGCGATTCCAAATTCCATAAATGAAAGCCTTTCATGACTAATCTATTTTGTAATTAGCGAAAATGCGGTATTACTTTATCTACATATTCCGCCACAAGACGCTCCTCATCCCCCTGCGTAAGATATATAGTAAACTGAGTTACCCCTGCAGCTTCAAGCATTTTCAGCTTTTCAACATGAACTTCAGGAGGACCCACCAAACAGAATGATTCTGTTACTTGGTTATTTACATAGTAAAGATTTTCGGAATCTTTGACGGCATGCTT
>CAYRUX010000209.1:0-9239 GCA_964427515.1 uncultured Rhizobiaceae bacterium | reverse complement strand
ACAGTCTCCAATTATAGTAAACTATTTTGGCCTTATGCCCGGCTCTGATCCCAACACCTTCAAACGCACTGCAATCCAAGCTCTTTTTAATGCTTGTCGCAGACAATTACCATCCTTAGCCAAAAGGCGCAAACAAGAACCAGATTCATTTGGCAAGGAGGATGCACCGCCATAGATGCCCGAGCAAGCGTCGAGAGATTCCCGTAGTACTATGTTTAACTCTTCAGATGAGCACCCATTATGCAATACCATAAGTGTCCCATGCATTGGTAAGGTCTCACCTTTTCTATATAGATGCGCTTCCCCTAAATCCCCCGATATATCAAATCGATCAGTCGCTATTATGGTACCATCACAACGTTGAATAATTGTGTTATTTATTAATCTGTTAAAGCACCCACCCTCTGCTTTTGGATCATGCTGGGTAAACGAATCACAGAACACTGCGGTAGCTCCATAACCCAGCTTCACTATTGTTTTATTCTCAAAGCTTGCGCCCGGGAAAATAATTAATGGGTCAGGTAAATATTCTAGGAATGCTCCGTCTTCGACCGTAATTTCCACCTCTTGGCGCGCATGATGATTGTTACTCATGCGATGAACGATGGTTGCTGATTGAGTAGTCACATGTGCCAAGGAACCTGTTTTAGCATTAATTTTCACTAATAGGTCTTCACCCCTATAAATTCCTCCCGACACTGATTGTAAATAAAGAGTGAGCAAACCAGCTGGTATTGGATCGAGATAAAACGGCCGAGTAATGTGAAAAGGATATCCAACTCGTTGGTGGGAAATGTAGGTTTTTCCAGCAAGTGACTTATCGAAATGCACTTCGGCCTGAGCGATCACGTTTTCTAACATATACTAGAAATTGCCATAATTTTATAGTTACACCACTCAAAAATTCTTATCTCATCATATAGCTTTGGCCAAGTGCTACAGTTTGTGCGGGTTCGCAACTAGCTAACTCACCATCAACAAATACCTCAAAAGTCGCTGGATCTACGCGAATGTCAGGACAAAAATCGTTATGCAACATATCTTTTTTCCCAAGTCGAATAAAGCTCGATATAGGTAACATTTGTTTTGATAGTGCTAATTTTTTTGGCAGGTCTAGTTCTAGTGCCCTCTTATGAACAAATACAGCACTGAGGCTTTGTGGTGCCTTGCCACATCCACCAAATTGGGCACGCTGGATCACCGGTTCGGTTTGCCAATAGCTCCCTGCACTGTCACCAGATGCACCATGAGCCACGAATCCACCTTTTATGACCCCCAAGGGTTTTATTCCAAAAAATGAGGGTTTCCAGGTAACTAGATCTGCCATCTTTCCTTGCTCTATGGACCCCACATAATTATCAATACCAAAAGCCCTTGCAGGGTTAATAGTATATTTTGCAATGTATCGTTTAATACGTTCATTATCTGCGTTTTCTGTTTTTTCTACAGACAAACGACCTCGCTGATCTCGCATTTTACTAGCAAGCTGCCAGCAGCGTGAGATCACTTCATTTACCCGCCCCATACCTTGACTGTCCGAACCAAACATAGATATTGCACCGATATCATGTAATATATCCTCTGCCATCATTGTCTGTGGGCGCACCCTACTCTCTGCAAACGCTACATCTTCGGGCAAGTCGTATCGCAATAAATGACAAGACATCGTCATGTCGAGCCCCTCATCAAACGCATTAAGCGTATATGGATTGGTTGGATTGGTCGAAGATGGCAACAGGTGTGCTTCACCGTTACACCGAATAATATCTGGCGCGTGCCCGCCTCCACCACCCTCGGTATGGTACATATGCATTGTACGTCCATCGATTGCTTTCAAGGTATCCTCATAGAAGCCCGACTCATTTAGAGTGTCGGTGTGAATCATAACTGGAAAATCATGTTTCTGAGAGGCTGTTAATGCACCATGTATTGTGGCAGGCATGGCTCCATAATCCTCGTGAATTTTAACACCTATGATTCCCCCATCAAGGTGCTCAGCAACTGTATCCGGATCATGCGAAGATCCACGACCAAAAAATCCGAAATTGATAGGCCATTTTTCAGATGCCTCAATCATGCGATGTGTGTTCCAAGGCCCGCCGCAATCTATCGCAAAAAGAGGCCCCATACTGCCCCCTATCATAGTTGTGAGACCTGTTGATATGGCATTTTCACACTGTTCGGTCGACAAAAAATGAATATGAACATCAATTCCACCCGGCGTAACGATAAGGCCTCCTGCCGGATAATAAGTAGTATTAGGCCCACAGACTAAATTTTTACTAACACCATCTTGAACATTTGGATTACCAGCCTTACCAACACCTGCAATTTTTCCATCTCGAATACCTATATCTGCCTTAATGATGCCTAAAACTGGATCAATTATGGTAGCATTTTCAACCAACATATCGATTGCTCCGTCAGAACGAGCAGTATGCGCATCGTAAGCCATTCCGTCACGCATCACACGACCAGCACCCGTCCAACATTCCTCTCCATAAACAGTATGGTCATGCTCAACCTCGGCGAATAACGATGTGTTACCTAGTCGAACCCTGTCACCTTCTGTTGGACCATAGAGGCTTGCATATTGTTTTCTAGTAATTTTAGCCATAACTTATGCTCCTTTAAACTCAAGATCTTTTGCCTTTAAAAAGGATGCTTTTCTAATTTCTTCAGAATCCAAGCTGCCATTAGTTAAACTATTAAATCCACTGACTATGCGGAGACCCCCTATATCAACTAGGTCTACATCTTTGCTCTGACCAGGTTCAAAACGACAAGCCGTACCTGACGGAATGTCTAAACGCTTTCCAAAAGACGCCCTTCGATCAAACTCAAGCGCCTTATTCACTTCAAAAAAGTGGAAGTGGCTACCTATCTGGACTGGTCGATCACCAGTATTGGTGACAGACAACACAGATTTAGTGCGACCAGCATTTATCTCTATCTCTCCATCCTGCGTCACTATCTCACCGGCTTCTATTGAGTTAACCTGTGTTTTTGAACCCGGGCGAATTGGTTCATGAATTGTCACCAATTTCGTTCCATCTGGAAACATTGCCTCCACATGAATGACTGGGAGCAGATCGCTGACACCTGACAAAACATCATCTGTAGTTAATAGCTGGGATCCTAAGCCAACGACTTCCTTGAGTGATATTCCAATTCGTGCCTTATAAAGTAACTCATCACAAATATAGGCTACAGCCTCTGGGTGACTAAGCAAAATTCCGCGTTTTAAATGTTCCCGCGCTAACTGAGCCGCGGTAAAAATCTTTAGGCGTTCCTCTTCAGTTGGCGTCAAGTTCATCCGTTACCTCCTTGATAAGATTTTCATCAATTAGAAAATAAACGTTTACTCTGTGTTTCATGCTTCATCATCGCAATATCTACGGCCGGCGAATAAGAATTTATTTCGCATAACTCTGGAGCTGGCGATATCAAGATAGTTCTAATCACATTGTGCATGTTTCCTAATATTTTTTGACAATCTACATGGCCTATCAAATTCAACCGCAACGCAGCACCCAACATACCCATCACATATGCATGTGCCGACATATTACATGCACTCTTTTTATCTATATTTAATTCACTCCATATCAAACCCTGTACAGCAGCTATATGTCCTGGCGCCTTTCCTGAACGTACTAGTATTTGATAATTTGACGCGTTCTGCGTTCCAAGTCTGGAGTGAATGTTAAGAAACGCTGCGCCCATCCTACAAGATCCTTCTCGCTGCTCACGAGGAAGACTATTAGCTTCCAACGCATTATCTGCACACAGTACCTTATCAAGGTCACCCGCATATCCATGGGCTGAACACAGCACAACCCTATCAGAACTGGACCATCGATACGATAATTGATGAGCTACAAACCTTTCTACGTCTCCAGCTTTTATAAGCTTGTTGTCCGAACTAAGAGTTTCAATGCCCCATGAAAAAGATACCGTTCCTGAAGGAAAAAAACTATCTCCATGTTGTAAAATAGTAAGGAGATCACTATTAGCGTTCATCAATTTCTCGCTTTACTTTTCCTGACTTAAAATACGGCTCCAAACGATCTAAATAACTCTTCTCTGAACCTTCTAGAGCTACTTCTAAAATGGAGTCCACGAATCTTACTTTCCAATGTAAATTTCCTGCAAAATACCCAAGTTCCAATGCAACAGCCATGTCTAAAGGGATTAATCTCAACCAATTCGTTTCCAAAAACTTTACTACAATGGCTCTATCGTTATCCAACCATAAGATAGAGCCATTCGAAAGTTGAGCTTTGCGATTAAGTACAATTGCACAATCAGTCCCTTTGTCAGTAGTAACACGCAACCGCTTTCGTAACGAGTCCGTTGCACTTAAATGCACTCTCTCTAGACTATCCGCGTGAGACAAGTCGTGAATCTTTTCACAAAAATCATTGTCACCAACGTTACCAAAGATATGAGTTAGTTGCAGCACCACAAAAGCGCCCCCAGTTTAATCGATACATATTAGAAGGTATTTTACTACCACTCCCTAAACAGGAGTGAATCATCAGAAGATTCGCCCAAGTCTAGGTTACATCCGTTTACTCAACGTTTCCATAAAAGAAGTTTAGTTCATACTCCTATACCTCTCCATCCACTTATGCGGATCCAATTAATGCGCGGCCAGACGGTAATAACTTTTTTAAATATAATCTGGAATTATATACTATTTTTAACATTACATACTTCATCTATTAAGCGCTGAAAAAATATTTCACATTCACGAATCTGGCTTAGTTCAATATATTCATTTGGTTTATGAGCTTGCGATATACTCCCTGGGCCACAAATTACTACAGAATTACCGGCCTCTTGGTACTGTCCTCCCTCTGTACCGTAGGACACAGCTTGCGTGACATTTTGTTGTGCAAGCGCCAAAACTAATGATTCTGCGTCAGAACCTCTCTCGGGCATTAAACCAGGAACTGAAGCACGCACCTCCGTTGTTATGCCCGTACTAGGATCTCAGCATGCATTTTTGGCAATATTTCTTCGTTAACATAAGCATCGAATCGACTTTTTATCATATCTGGATCCTCACCAGGCATCATCCTGTATTCCCATGTAAACTCACAGTTTAGTGGAATTATATTCTGTGCAGTACCCCCTGTAATAGTACCAACATGCACAGTCGTATATGGAGGATCAAACCGACTGTTTTCATCAGGCGGTATTTGTCTCATTTCATCGCTAATAGAATTGAGATAGTGGATAAGTGCTCCAGCATACTCTACAGCATTAACACCGCGATGCGTCTCGCTCGAATGTCTCTCCAAACCTCGAACCGCGGTATGAAAACTAGCAACACCTTTATGCGCATTTACAACTCTCATTTGCGTTGGTTCTCCTACGATGACTGCTCTTGGCTTAACTTTTAAATGGCTCATCTCCTTAATCATCAATGGCGCTCCAAGACAACCAACTTCTTCATCGAAAGAAAAAGCGAGATGAATTGGAACGTTAAGCGCAGACTTTTGAATCTCGGGAATCATAGATAGAACAACACCGATAAAACTTTTCATATCTGAAGTTCCCCGGCCGTATAATCGACCATCCTTTTCCACAACGTCAAAAGGATTGCTTTCCCATTCCTGACCATCCACTGGAACAACATCTGTATGACCAGAAAGAACAATACCGGGAACATCTTCTGGACCAATTAATGCGTACAAATTAGCCTTAGACTTTGAGTCATTATAAATGAGATTTGCGTCTAAATCATGAGTTGATAGATAATCTGCTATAAAATGAATCAGCTCCAGATTACTTAATTTGCTGGTTGTATTGAAAGAAACCAACTTCTTGATTAGTTCAACAGAATTTATTTTATTACTTTGCATATCACTATTTGGCCGATATTTTGAACAACTGATTTAACCTATGATATAGACCTCATTTGTTAAACATTTCAAGAGGGACTACTTTCAACCCTCAGTAAGTTGTATTGAAAGAACATATTGACCATATAACGAAAATAATAATAGCGTTATAACTTTTAGAAGGCTCATATTTTGCTGCGCAAGCGAACAATATCTAAAATAACACTTCCCGCATTAGTACTTCTTGGAGCATTGGCTATTGCTGGGTATCTCAAGGCTACAAAACCCACACTAGAGCCTACAGCACCAGTTGAGAAAACATGGCTAATAGCAGCTAATCCAATAAGTATTTCTGATCATCAACCAGAAATACTTGCCTATGGGAAAATTGTTTCTCAACGGGATACAGAAATGCGTACACTCGTAGCAGGTCAAGTGGTTGTCGTTGGTACACGTTTCGTGGATGGTGGATATGTAAACCAAGGTGACCTATTAATAAAAATTGACCCGTTCCAATTCGATGTTGCAGTTGCAAAATATGAGGCGCAAGTGATGGAAGCAGAGGCGCAGCTTGATGAAATTCAAGCTCAATTTCAGGCAGAGGCGGAAAATCTAAAATATGATAAAAAACAACTCGAAATATCTAAACGTGAATGGCAACGAAGGGTCAAATTAGCTAAAGGGAATGTAATTTCCAAAAAAGTTTTAGATGATACAGAGCTTGCTCTTAATGAAAGATCACGGGCTGTTTCTCTCGGTAAAAACAATCTCAGAAAATTATTGGCTATAAAAAAGAAGCAAACAGCAATTATTTCTCAGGCTGAAACAAGCCTAAGTAAAGCACGTCGTGACTTGGAGAATGTGGAGTTAACAGCTCCTTTTTCCGGCTACCTATCCCAGATAGATACTGCTATAGGAAAGAGTTTGCCTGTTAATGGCAAAGTAGGTCGATTAATTGATTTAGACCGTTTAGAAGTTAAATTTCATCTCAGTAATGCAGAGTTCGGTCATTTGGCAAAATCATGGGACACTTTGGTTGATCGATCAGTACGATTTATATGGAGGGTGGGCTCTCAAAAATTAGAATTTTTTGGAAGTGTAACACGTGTCAGCTCTCAAATCGACGCGTCCAGCGGAGGAATTCAAGTTTACGCTACGGTAGATAATTCGGACTCTCGATCGGCTCTCCGATCAGGAGCTTTTGTTGAAGTATATCTTTTAGACCAGATTTATAAGCAAGTTGCCCGACTGCCAGAAAGCGCGCTTCATGATAATAAGACAATTTACATAGTCGTAAATAACCGATTGGAAGAAAGACCCGTTAAGCTAATTAAGAGAATTGGAAACGAGGTTTTGCTTCATGGGGAGCTGTCTCATGGAGAAATGGCCGTCACCACTCGATTTCCTGGTATAGGACCAGGTATCAAGGTTAGCATTAGATGAAAGTCATTCAAAAGGATTTGATTGGTATATTTGTTCGGCACAGGACGGCAGCTAATCTCCTAATGATATTCCTAGTAATTATTGGCCTTTTTTCTCTAGAACGTCTCAACACCCAATTCTTTCCTACATTTACCATCGACTGGATTACCATATCAGTTGAATGGCCAGGCGCTAGCGCTGAAGATATTGATTCAAATATTGTAAGCGTAATAGAACCTAAAGTTAGATTTTTAGATAATGTTTACAGGGTTGCGTCACAATCATCCGAAGGTGTTGGTTTAGTAGCAATACAGTTTAAACAAAATACAGACCTGCAAACTGCGCTAGGAAACATTGAATCGGAAATAGCTCAAATAGGTACATTGCCTACCGACAGTGAAAAACCTGTCATTCAGAGAATATTTAGCTATGAACCAATTGGAAGGTTGGTACTCTCCGGTCCGTACCCTGAAGCTTCTCTCAAATCACTCGCCAAAGATATACGTGAGAACCTACTATCTATAGGAATTGACCGGGTAGAATTAATGGGAGCAAGGCGAGAAGAAATTTGGGCAGAAGTTAGCTCTGATAAAATGCGCCAACTTGACCTCGAATTGGGCGATATTGCCGATAGTATCAGTGAGAGTTCCATTGATTTACCGTCCGGGATCATACCGAGTGGGTCAGACAAACAGATTCGTAGTCTAGGTTTAGCTCAAACAGCTGAAGCAATTGGCAATATAGAAATACGCGCCTTAAAAACTGGCGAAAAGATATTGTTGAACGATGTAGCAAAAGTTTCTAATCAATTTAATACTGATGATCCTCTGGTATTTCGAGCCGGCAACCAAGCCATCGAAATTCAAGTGCAGCGAGCCCCCAATTCTGACGCTTTAGAGCAAGCAGAGATATTAAATGATTATGTTAATAAAATAACTCCGACCTTGCCTCCTAATCTTAAACTAGAACACTACAACGATGTTGCTTCAGCCATTAGTGACCGTATCAACCTATTATTAAAGAATGGAGCAGGCGGTCTAGTGCTAGTCGTTGCAGTGCTCTTTATTTTTTTAAGTGGAAGAGTCGCCTTTTGGGTAGCACTGGGAATTCCTGTTGCAATGTTTGCAACCTTAGCTGCAATGTCTTTAATGGGCCAATCAATTAATATGGTCAGTTTATTTGCTATGATTATGGCCATAGGAATAATTGTGGATGACGCCATCGTTGTGGGTGAACATTCAGTTACACGGCGGGCACTTGGTGATAACGCAATTCAGGCCGCAGAAATTGGCGCAAAAAGAATGTTCGCCCCGGTAATTGCAGCAACACTTACGACTCTTGCGGCGTTTCTTCCTCTACTAATGATATCGGATATAATTGGACAAATTATCAGTGCAATTCCACTTGTTATAATAGCGGTGCTTATTGCTAGCTTATTAGAATGCTTTTTAATTTTACCCGGTCATTTGCGTGGTGCCTTAAACAAAGACCCTAGAGACGAAAATCGATTTTCCCGCTGGTTCAATCCAAGATTTGAATCTTTCCGAGACGGTCTTTTTAAGAGGTTAATTGGCGCCTGTATTGCCTGGCGTTACTTAACGCTTTGTATTGGTATAGGATTGCTGATTCTAATAATTGGACTAGCCTCAGGTGGTCGTATAGGGTTTGTTTTCTTTCCTTCTCCCGAGTCAGATATTGTTTACGCTAACGTTGTTTTCACCGAAGGGTCAAAAAAACAAACAAGCATTGCAATGCTTGAAGAACTCAGCCGCGCACTTGCTTCTAGTGAAGCAAAGCTTACCGATAATAAAGGCGGCCTGATTGTAATGAGCGTAGGACAATTAGGAAAACCTGTTGGCCGCTCAGATAGTTTTTTTCTTGGTACCGGGGACCATATAGTCGGTATGAGAGTTGAATTAGTTCCATCAGATAGTCGATCTGTCCGCACTGCTGACCTGTTGAACT
>CAYRUX010000208.1:0-10587 GCA_964427515.1 uncultured Rhizobiaceae bacterium | reverse complement strand
TTCAAACAAAGCTAAGTTTGAGAATCCACGATCAGCATTGCGGCGACCTGCAGAAATTAAGTTAGGAATAATCGAGGGGCGCATGACGTCAAGATCACTGCTAATTGGGTTTGCAAGAGTTAATTCGGGCAAACCACCACCAAAAAGTTTTGCCTTTCCAGAGGACATAAAAGACCAAGTAACTGTTTCGCACATTCCTTTACTAGCTAGAGCTCGTTGTGCCCAGCGCAATCGTCGGAGCGCAAGTGGTAGAGCTGCGTTGGCGCTTCGCTTGAGTGGCTTTAAGGAAATAGCTGGGATGTTTTCAAAACCGTGAACCCTCAAAATTTCTTCAACAATGTCAGCCTCGCCAACTATATCTGCTCTCCATGACGGTGGGGATACAGATAAAGACCCCGATTCTAACGAGGCGACTTTAAAACCTAACTTCTGCAAAATATCTATGCATAGATATTTTTCAATATTTACGCCCCCTAACGACCTTATTCGGTCATGCTGGAATGTAATCTCGGGGTACTTAGTGGGCAATGTCCCCGCAATTACCATTTCGCTTGGGTTGCCACCACACATGTCCAATACCAATTGTGTAGCAATTTCCATGCCGGGTACGACAAAGGCCGGGTCTACCCCTCTTTCAAAACGATACCGAGCATCCGATTCTAAATTTAATTCGCGACCCGTACGTGCTGTTTGAGTCGCATCAAACAATGCAATTTCTACGAAGACATTTTCTGTATTATTTGTACAGCCAGTATTTTCGCCACCCATTACACCTGCTAGGCTTAGAACACCAGTTTGATCACATATTGCGGTCATCGTGTCATTAAGAACATATTCCTTGCCATTAAGCGCCTTGAAATTTTCACCGTTGCAGCCCGAGCGTATAGAGAGATAATCTCCGGAGATCTTATCAGCATCAAATACATGTACTGGCCGATTCATATCAATAGTAAGATAGTTGGTCATATCAACCAAGGCAGATATCGGCCGCAAACCTATTGAGAGTAATCTATCTTGTAGCCACTTGGGACTGGTTTGGTTCTTTACTCCCCGAATGTAGCGTCCCACAAATAAAGGACAGTTTTTTTTATTGTCTACTGTGAACTCAAGCCGAATATCAAGCGGGCATTTGTACTCACCTTTGATACTTGGAATATTGGGCTCAACTAAGGTTCCGACGCCTGCTGCAGCTAGGTCTCGAGCGATTCCCATGATCCCAAGGCAGTCTGCGCGATTGGGAGTAATAGATATATCGAACAGAGGGTCTGAAAGGTTCATATACTTAGAAAAAGAGCCCCCCACAGGGGCTTGAGCTGGCAACTCAATGATTCCTTCATGGTTCTCACTGAGTCCTAATTCATTCTCCGAACAAAGCATGCCATTGCTTTCTACTCCTCGAATTTTTGAGGGTTTTAATTTAGTGCCGGTGCTAGGAATTATAGCTCCTGGTGGAGCAAATACCCCTTTCAACCCTGTCTTTGCATTAGGTGCGCCACATACAACTTGTATTTGACGTTCACCTGTATCAACAATGCAAAGGCGCAGTCTATCTGCATTGGGATGTGGTTTGGTATCTACCACTTTAGCTATAGTAAAAGATTCTAGTTCTTTGGACTTGTCTTCAATACTTTCAACTTCTAAGCCAAGATCCGTCATTGCTTTTGCAAGGGTTGTTACGGTTTCATCTGTTTTAAGGTGTTTGTGGAGCCATGAAAGAGTAAATTTCATTTTGTAAGGCCACTCACCATGCCAGGCACCATATGGGGTTGGAAGCCATAGTGTCGAATCCAGCGCCAATCAGCCTCATAGAAAGTACGCAGATCTGGTATTCCATATTTTAGCATGGCTGCCCGTTCAACTCCTAAGCCAAATGCAAACCCTTGGTAAATATTTGGATCCAAGCCTGAAGTTTCTAAAACTCGCGGATTAACCATTCCGCATCCAAGAATTTCCATCCAATCTTCACCCGCCCCAATTTTTAATACGCCATCTTCGCGTGAACACCCAATATCCATTTCAGCCGATGGCTCAGTAAAGGGAAAATAGCTTGGGCGAAATCGTACCGGTAAATTTTCGATTTCAAAAAATGATTGCACGAAATCAATTAAACATCCCTTGAGGTGCCCCATATGGGTTTCTTTATCTACTACTAATCCCTCTATTTGGTGAAACATTGGGGTGTGACTATAGTCATAGTCACATCGATATGTTCTGCCAGGCGCGATTATACGATAAGGGGGCTTATCTTTTTTCATAGTGCGAATCTGAACAGGCGACGTATGTGTTCGTAATAGTAATCGAGACCCATCTTCTTGTTCGGGAAAATAGAAAGTGTCATGCATTTGCCTTGCGGGGTGTTCTGGCGGAATATTCAAAGCAGTAAAATTATGAAAATCGTCTTCGATATCTGGTCCTTCGACAATAGAAAAACCCATATGTCCAAAGATTTCTATCATTTCATCTAAAACTTGACTGATTGGATGAATGCGGCCTGTTATGTCGGGTCGAATGGGTAATGTGACATCAATACTTTCTTCATTTAAACGAGTGTTTATATCGTTGTTTTCTAGGTCTGTGCGTCGCGCCTCATATGCCTTAGTTAATTCTGTTTTAAGAATATTAAGATCTTTTCCTGCTTGCCTCTTTTCTTCAGGTTCTAGTGTTCCAAGAATTTTCATACGTAGAGTAAGAAATCCTTTTTTCCCAAAGGCAGCAATACGTGCTTGCTCCAGATCAACCAAATCCGAAGCTTCCTGAAAAGATTTTAATACGTTGCCTCGAAGCGCTTCTAACGTTTCCAAGATTTCTTTCTCCCGGTACCACCGTTAGGTGGTCGTCCGTTATTTAGAATGGAGACATTAATTATGCTAGCTTCCTCGAGCCTGTTCAACTAAAGCCTTGAACGCTTCTGGCTCTTTTACAGCAAGGTCAGATAATACTTTTCGATCCATAAGGATACCAGACTTTGACAGATTATTTATGAGTTTTGAATAAGTTGTACCATTTGCTCGCGCGGCTGCGTTGATACGTTGTATCCAGAGAGAACGAAAGACGCGTTTGCGGGTTCGCCTATCGCGATAGGCGTATTGCAAACCTTTTTCAACTCTTTCAATCGCAACTCGAAAGTTCGAATTTGAACGACCACGATAACCAGATGCTCGAGAAAGCACTTTTTTGTGTCGGGCGTGGGTGGTAACACCACGTTTTACTCTGGTCATAGCAAAATATCCTTAAGCGTAGGGCATCCAGCGTCTTACCGCTGGAGAATTAGACTGATCCATCACACTCAAACCACGATGGCTTCTGCGAACCTTTTTCGCCTGTTTAGAGAGATTATGCCTATGTTTAGCATGTCCTCTACGCAATTTTCCTGTACCGGTTGTTGTAAACCGACCTTTGGTACTGCTCTTGGTCTTGAGCTTAGGCATTTTTCTACACTTTCTTTAAATCAGTCAATCATGCCTCAGTTAGAATGTGCGCACGAATAGTATTACTGAGTTATCTCAATATTAGTCACTTGTTTAGTTGTCCCATTGCTGGGAGATGCCGTTTTTAGCTAGAGAGGCAAAAAAAAGCAAGCGGCAGAAGATGGAATAAACATTTATCTATACTATAGAACAAGAATTTCTATAATAAAGGCACTATTTTTGTGCTACCACCATCGTCATTTGACGTCCTTCCATTCTAGGTAACTGCTCGATTTTACCAACTTCTTCTAAATCATCGCGCACCCGAATCAATACATTCATACCTAAATCTTGATGTACCATCTCTCGGCCACGGAAACGAAGTGTTATTTTAACCTTATCACCTTCACCAATAAATCGACGAATATTACGTAATTTGACGTCGTAATCAGCTTGACTTATGCCTGGCCGGAATTTTACCTCCTTAACATCGATGGTTTTCTGTTTTTTCTTTGCTATGGCTGCCTTTTTTTGTGCCTCATACTTATACTTTCCGTAATCCATCAGTTTGCAAACTGGCGGTTTCGCTCCTGGAGATATTTCAACCAGATCAAACCCACTTTCATTAGCAAGCTGCATTGCACGCTCTATGTTTACTACGCCTACCTGTTCGCCTGCACCATCAATAAGGCGTACATTTTCTACAGCAATTTCATCATTAATTCGCGGCCCTTCACGTTTCGGTGGAACTGGAGTTGTGTTTCTAACGATGCTTATGTCCTCTCTGATTGTTATAATAATTATAATTCGTAGGAAAAACCTTCAAATATTTTCAACAGTTAATTAGTTGATAGGTCCTTCCGCTTCAATCCGAAGTCTATTCACGACCTCGTTAAGTGCAAGCACTTCCTGGGTTTTTTGCCCCAGCCTTCTTACAGCGACAGTCCCGTTTTCTTTCTCTCTCTTACCTACAGCCAGTATGACTGGTATCTTACCAACGCTGTGTTCACGTATTTTGTAGCCGATTTTTTCATTACGTAAATCAGTTTCTGACCGCAACTGTTCTTTAAGAAGGGTTTCACTTACTTTTAGAGCATAGGCGTTAGTGTCCTCTGTTATACTGGCTACAACTACTTGCCGAGGTGCCAGCCATAGTGGAAAACGGCCAGCGTGGTGTTCTATTAGGATGCCTATGAAACGTTCCATGGAACCCAGAATAGCTCTATGTAACATTACGGGTATATGTCGGTTGCCATCATCTCCGACATAGGATGCGTCAAGTCTTTCTGGTAAAACAAAATCAACCTGTAGTGTACCACATTGCCAATCTCTACCTATGGCATCTGTAAGTACAAATTCAAGCTTAGGCCCATAGAAAGCTCCCTCACCTGGGTTGTGATTTATTTCCAAATCTGTCGAATCCACTGCCTCCATCAACGCGTTTTCGGCACGTGTCCAGACCTCATCTGAACCAGCCCTTATAGCAGGTCTATCGGAAAAATTGACTCGTACATCTTCGAAACCAAAGTCCCTATATATTGACATAAGCAAATCACAAAAACTTTTTGTTTCAGCTGTGATTTGACTCTCTTGACAAAATATATGCGCATCGTCCTGGACAAACCCGCGTACTCTCATAAGACCATGAAGTGCCCCTGAAGGCTCGTATCTATGACACGACCCAAACTCAGAAATTTTTAAAGGAAGATCACGGTAGCTTTTAATCCCCTGGCGAAAAATTTGCACATGACCCGGGCAGTTCATGGGTTTGAGAGCCAAGACACGTTCTTCTGCTTCAGTGGTAAACATGTGTTCTCTGAACTTGTCCCAGTGACCCGAAGCCTCCCAGAGTGTTCGGTCAATCAATTCCGGTGTCTTAACTTCTAAATACCCAGCCTGACTTAGTCGGTTCCGCATATATTCTTGGAGAATTCTATATAGCCGCCATCCGTTTGGATGCCAGAATACCATTCCAATAGCTTCAGGTTGCAGATGGAACAGGTTCATTTCCCTTCCCAAGCGTCTGTGGTCCCGTTTTTCTGCTTCTTCGAGACGTTGTAAATAAGCGCTTAAATCTTTCTTTGTGGGCCATGCGGTACCATAAATACGCTGAAGCATTTCGTTACTGGAATCGCCTCGCCAATAAGCCCCTGCGATTTTAGTTAGTTTGAAAGCACCAATACGTCCAGTGGAAGGTAGGTGTGGTCCACGGCAAAGATCTACGAAGTTGCCTTGGCGATACATGGTAACAGCCTCGTTTTCAGGAATTGAGGCAATAATTTCTGATTTATAATGCTCTCCAGCCTTTTTAAAGAACTCAATTGCCTCGTTTCTATTCCAAATTTCACGAGTAATTTCTTCATTGCGGCTTACATTTTCAGTCATTCGATCTTCTATGGCGATAAGATCTTCAGGGGTGAAAGTTTCAGAACGTGCGAAATCGTAATAGAATCCATCTTTTATAGCAGGACCAATTGTTACTTGGGTATCGGGGTAGAGCTCTTTAACTGCTTCTGCCATTAAGTGCGCTGTATCGTGACGGATAACTTCAAGACCTTCTTCATCTCGGTCTGTAATAATTACAACAGTAGAATCATGATCAATATGTCGAGACAGATCCCATAAATCGCCATTGACCTTCATAACTAAAGCTGCCTTTGCTAAACTAGGGCTAATACGTGCAGCTATGTCCAGTCCGTTTACTGGTTCATCAAAGAAATGTTTAACACCATTTGGCAAAGTAATGCTGGGCATGAATTCCCGTTGCAATCAAATAATTTATCAAATCTGGCGAGACTTTAGCTAGCTTCAAGTCCCTGTCAACCCGAAGACTAGTCACAAAACTAAAATTAAAAAAAATTAAGTGACGAATATACCTCTTCGACCATTAAATCATCCATCCTTTTAATTTGTAAGTATCTAACGTTGGGTCCTCGTGGTAATGTAATTGACGGGTCTGATGCGTCGGAAAAAATTACCATTGTGGGACACCCAACAGAAGCAGTTATATGCATTGGCCCAGTGTCATTTCCTACTGCTACCTTGGCCTGTCTTGCTAGGGTTGCAATGTGAGATAAACTTGTACAACCGCACAAATTTAGAGATTCTGGGCAGTGTTGATGAATTTTATCTATGACCTCTTTTTCTGAATGAGTTCCAATTAATATAGGTTGCAATCCGTCTTTGTATAGTCGGTTAGATAATTGCACATAAGAATGGGCTGGCCAGCGTTTATTCTGACGATGTGGTGAGCCGCCTGCAATAATCAAAACATTGGGAAAGGTATTGTTCTTGCGTGAAATTAAGTCTGATACATTTTCGTCAAGCCAAGAAAGTTCAGAGGGTGTACAGTTTTTGATCCCTGCAAAGCGCAATTGCTCCCTCTGGCGTTCAATGGTGTGCATCTTATCTCTGTTCGGGTTATTATGTGGAAGAGAGCAACCAGGGGCTATACCAGACCATTCCGGCTTGTTTATTCCCAAAAGTTTATAATAGGTATTTGATCTTGTTGAAGTCTGTAGGTCGTAAACTCTGTCAAATCGACCTGAACGAAGTCGCCGAATAATTTTGACCCACATAAGTATATTCCATAAAGGGGGGCGAGGGTCGCTCCATATCTGGTCGAATAAACCGGACTTTTCAGCTATTTCTACATAAGGTAGAGTTGTTAGAAGCGTAATTATTGAGTTTTTGTGATGTTCGCGAATGGCTGTAAATGGGCCAACTGAGAGAACGAAGTCTCCTAAAGCGCCATGCTTTATTATAAGGACTCTTAAGTTATCTCTATCCACAATTACCTCGATCAATTAGTTCCTCATACACTAGCAGAGTTTCGTTACACATTTTCTCAAGTGTAAAGTTTTCGTTTATATGATGTATTGCCCGTTTGGAAATACCGGCTCGTTTTGTCGCAGAAAGATCTAGTGCCTTTCCAATAGCCTTGCTCAGTTGCAAAGCGTTTTCTGGGTCAACCAAAAATCCTGTTTCTTCATTAATTATTGTTTCCTTAGCTCCACCATGATTGAACGCGACAACCGGGCGTCCCATAGCCTGGCTTTCAATTATAACTCGACCAAATGCTTCCGGTTTTATGGAAGGACTAACAACAACATCAGAAGACATGTAGGCGGCAGGCATGTCACGACAAGGCCCTGCAAATCGAACAACACCTCCGAGGCCACTTTGTTCTACTTGTTGTTCGAGTTTCCGGCGGTAATGTTCCCGCCCCTGTTCGTCACCAACCAAAACAACAACATAGTCGTTTCGTTTTAAGTGGGATATGGCATCTAATAAGATACTATGACCCTTCCATGGGGTTAGACGGCCAGGCAATAGGATTACAAATTTTCCGTCCGGCAATCGCCATTTGCCGGCAAGTTGAATGACGCGTTCCTGAGTAACCTGAGTTGGGTTGTAAATGGAGACGTCTACGCCACGAGGAATAATACGAAGTCTATTTTTTTCTATCGGATAATGGTCAATGATATGATCTGCAGTAAACTGAGAGTTTGCTATAACTAGTTCACCTTTCGTCATTATAGAATTATAAAACCTCTTGAGCTTTCCAGTTGTGTTGTACGCGCCGTGAAATGTCGTTAGAAAATGACAACCAGTTCTTTTTGCTGCCGCTCTCGCGCTCCAAGCAGGTGCGCGAGAGCGAGCGTGTATAATATCAACTCCCTCAGCCTTTATTAGTTTAGTTAAGCGGTTAGCGTTGATTGCTATTTGGATTGGGTTTTTGTCTCTTACGGGCATAATGATATGTCGCCCACCCTTGCTCTTAGTTTGGTGTAGCATGGATCCTCACGAAGCAACCACAATGGACTGCCAGCCAACTGCACTCAACGCACAAGATATCTCTACAGTTGAACGTTCAGTTCCACCAGGCACATCAAGTTCTGGAACCACCTGTAAAATGACTGGTTTATGTTCTTTCCCTTCTTTAAACGTGATGCTAGTTTTGGGGTCAGTGATCATATCTACACATTGCTTCTTAACTTTCTTAATGACTTTTTGGAGATAATTCCATAACTAATCAAAAGGTATCAACTCCTCAAAAATTTCAGACATCAGGTGTCGGTAATAAAGAGACCGTTGCATATCATCAGTATGATGGAAAGTCCCCAGGTGTAATTTTTCTAGGGGGTTTGATGTCTGATATGTCCGGTACAAAGGCATTGGCTCTAGAAGCACATTGTCGAAAAGTCAATCGAGCATTCATCAGATTTGATTATATCGGACATGGTCAATCATCAGGTACCTTTGCTGATGGCACGATTGGTGGCTGGTTGGAAAATAGTTTAGCTATAATTGATAATGTTTCTAATGGCCCTCAAATATTGGTTGGATCCAGTATGGGTGGTTGGCAAATGTTGCTTGTGGCTCGTGAACGAAAGGAACGGGTATTTGGGCTTATTGGTATTGCCGCAGCTCCGGATTTTACAGAAGAACTTATGTGGCAAAAGTTTAGTAGATCAGAAAAGGAACAAATACTCAGAGACCGCATCATTTATCTTCCATCTGAATATGAGGAACGAGGTCTTCCAATATCCCTTAATCTAATTGAAGATGGACGAAAACATCTAATTTTAGATAGTAATTCACTTGATATTGTATGTCCGGTACACCTAATCCATGGCATGAATGATCCAGATGTGCCTTGGCATACTGCACTTAGAATTGCGGATAAGTTAAATGGTGAAAATGTATCTGTCACTTTAGTTAAAAATGGTGATCATAGATTAAATGAGAAAGCTGATCTAAATCGATTAATGTCCGTAATAGATAATATGGCGGCAGAACATTGTATTTAGTTGGGTATAGTAACTTTCTACTAAATTATAATAACGGATATGTGCTATGGAATTTTCTCAATGAATATTAATTTCGCGAGAATTTTTATTGCGTTTTCCCCGTTACTAATTTCAATAATTTTTGTTACGGGAGCACTTGGTAATGACGTTCCAAAAAATCATGATGAACTTGCTGCTAAAGAGTGGAAGGCCCTTGATTCTCTAGATATTATTTATCCGAGTAGCCCAACCAAATTACCAATAATCAGATTTTTGGATGACCAGGGAAATGAAGTTACATTAGAGAAATTTAAGAATAAGTTTGTTGCACTGCACTTTTGGGCTATTTGGTGTGCACCTTGTAGAAAAGAATTGCCTACTATGAATAGTTTGCAGAAGGGTTTTTCTAAAGAGAATCTTGTTGTCGTACCATTATCTGTAGGTCGTGATGACGTAGATGATGTGCGAAAATTTTATATGGAAAATAAAATTATTGATTTGCCAGTATATACGGATCCTACCATGGAGTCTGCTCGAGCAATGCTCGTGTCAGGTATTCCTTTCACCATATTAATCGATAGTAAGGGTAGAGAGGTTGGTAGAGTAGTAGGGGAACGGGACTGGTCGTCGACAGATGTGCACTCGCTTTTAAGAGAAATAATTCAATAAGGTGCTTTCGATCAAATTATAATTATATAACAATTAATGTAACATACTGATTTTGATAGTTATGGATGTTTCTCCTCTCGGTGTACTTGTAGCTTTTGTGGCAGGCATAATCTCATTTCTGTCCCCCTGTGTTTTGCCCTTAGTGCCAGGGTATGTGTCTTATATAGCTGGTGGTTCATTAAAGGAATTTTCTGACAATCCAAGCTCACGTCGGCGCTTAAAGTCGATCTATCTAAGTCTATGTTTTGTATTTGGATTTACTATGGTGTTTATTGCTCTTGGGGCAAGTGCAAGTAGTGTTGGTGAATTTCTGCTCTTAAACAAAAGGCTATTTGAATATATAGCAGGTGCATTAATCGTTATCTTTGGTCTCTATTTAACTGGTATATTCAGAATTCCCATTCTTGAACGAGACATGCGCTTTGTCACTAAAATTTCTGGTGGAAGCTCTTTGGGTGCATTGGTCTTAGGTGCTGCATTTGCATTTGGATGGACCCCTTGCATCGGTCCAGTATTAGGTGGAATTTTGACGTTGAGTGCTAGTGCAAATGAGGTTGGAGAAGGCATTCTATTGCTTAGTATTTATTCGTTAGGACTTGGCGCGCCATTTGTTCTTGCAGCAGCATTTACCGGAAAATTTTTAACTTACTTAAAAAATATGCGACGCGTTGGTAAATATTTTCAGATTTTTGCTGGACTAGTCATGGCTCTTACCGGTG
>CAYRUX010000207.1:0-39753 GCA_964427515.1 uncultured Rhizobiaceae bacterium | reverse complement strand
GGGACGCCAATGTTAAGGCAAGTCGACCCTCCATCTTTGCGTAAAGATAATAATTTCCCCACTCCATCTATATGCCCGCTTACTAAGTGACCACTGAGTTCATCTCCCATATGGAGCGAGTTCTCTAGATTAATTCTGGTACCACCTACCCAATTACCAATGGTAGTTCTCTTTAAAGTTTCATTACTTACATCAACGACGAACCACTTAGAACCTCTGTCAATAACAGTTAGACATGGACCAGAACAAGCTATCGATGCACCTATTTGCACATCTGTAGTATCAAAAATAGTTTCTATCACCAATCTGCGGTCCCCTGTGCTAGATATTGCTTCTATATCACGCACTGTCCCCGTATCGGTTATGATTCCTGAGAACATCTTGCACCTATCTAGAAAAATCAAAAGTTTCAAATATATTTGATCCCAACCTTAAGATACTGCGTCGAGAAAGAGTAGGCGCTTCCTCCAGTTTTTTTAAAGCAAGACCTTCGATAACTGGCAATCCATCACCGCCAATAATTAATGGCGCTCGAAAACAAACTAGCCTGTCAACAAGATGCTCTCTAATAAAAGCTGAAGCAATCTTCGGTCCACCTTCTAATAATACCCTAGTAATACCCTTAGATCCTAAATATTCCAATGTTTTAAGGGCATTTGGATGGCCTTCAGAATCCGCATCAACTTCATATATCTTTACACCAAGGCGCTTATATTTTTGTTTTTTGTCACTCGACTTTCCCTTAACTGTAATAATCCAAGTAGGCGTCGTACGAGCACTTGTGATTAATTCATTTCCTGTTGGAGTGGCTAGTCGTCCATCCATTATAACACGTACAGGAGACGCTCCCAATAAACCGGGAAGCCGGCAAGTCAACCAAGGATTATCTGCAATAGCCGTACCAGATCCTATTAAAATAGCATCGTGCTTTGCCCGCAAAAGATGTCCATGAGAACGCGATAATTTATTTGTAATCCACTTACTTTCACCCAAACAGGTAGCACTTCTACCGTCAAGACTGCCGGATAGTTTTAACGTTACTAAAGGTCGTCCAAAATGAATAAGTTTTAAAAATCCGGCATTCAAATATTTTGCATCATCTTCGCCAAGACCCACTGCTACCTCGATCCCAGCTGTTTCCATACACCTAAAACCCTGACCTGACACACGAGGATCCGGATCTTCCATCGAGGCTACTACCCTTGTGATTTTTGCTTTTATAAAAGATTCGGCACAGGGCTTAGTTTTACCGTGGTGAGAACATGGCTCTAAAGTTACGTAGGCGGTAGATCCCTTTGCACTATCCCCTGCCATTTCTAAAGCCGTAGTTTCAGCATGAGGTCGGCCTCTCGGCTGGGTCCAACCGCGCCCAACTAATTGTCCATTGTTAACTAAAACGCATCCAACTGACGGATTGGGCCATACTGTTCCAAGCCCTCGCTCAGACAATGCCAAAGCCACCGTCATATACCGACTATCCTCGGGTTTAAATGCGGTCGTCTTCGTCACCTAGGCCACCGATGAATTCTTCAAAATCCTTGGCCTCACGAAAATTCTTGTAAACAGACGCAAAACGCACATACGCAACAGAGTCAAGACCGGAAAGCGCCTCCATGATCATCTCACCCACCACACTTGTTGGTATCTCTTTTTCTCCTAAGCTTTCTAATCGTCGCTGAATGCCGCTTACTACTCGTTCTACACGATCTGAATCTACTGGCCGTTTGCGCAAGGCTATTGCCATAGATTTTTCTAACTTACTACGTTCAAAAGACGCACGCTGTCCATTTCGCTTCACAACTATAAGTTCTTTCATTTGAACGCGTTCAAAAGTGGTAAATCGACCACCACAATTAGTACATGCGCGTCTACGCCGGATCGACGCATTATCCTCAGTTGGCCGAGAATCTTTAACTTGTGTATCTTCAGTTTGACAAAATGGACAACGCATCACGAATTCCTGACATACTAAATAAGGTTTGGATAGACCGGAAAGCGGTTACACAGCCTTCTAACCTCTTCAAATACTTTTGCCTCTATGGCTCTATTAGATTCTGATCCCTCACCTAAGCTGTCTATGACTTCAGCAATCCAAATACCAATCTGCTCAAACTCTTCCAGTCCAAAACCTCTACTGGTAGCAGCCGGTGAACCCAGCCGTATTCCAGATGTTACGGAGGGCTTCTCCGGATCAAAAGGAATAGTATTCTTGTTACATGTAATGCCAGCTCGTTCAAGACTCTCTTCGACCTCTTTACCAGTTACATTTTTAGGTCTTAAATCTGCCAATAGTAAATGAGTATCTGTACCTCCAGACACAATAATAATGCCGTGTGCAGAGAGGGTATCAGCCAGCATTTGTGCATTTAAAAGAACTTGCTTCGCATATAATTGGAAATTTGGATTAAGTGCTTCGCCAAAAGCGACTGCCTTAGCAGCAATTACATGGCCTAATGGCCCTCCTTGCAAACCTGGAAATATTGCTGAGTCAATTTTTTTTCCGATAATTTCATCATTGCTAAGAATAAGCCCGCCTCTTGGACCCCTGAGTGTTTTATGGGTTGTTGAAGTGACAATATGAGCATGGGGGAAAGGATTTGGATAAACGCCAGCCGCGACCAAGCCCGAGAAATGTGCCATATCCACAATCAATATGGCATCAACGGAATCAGCAATCTTCCTAAAACGCGCAAAATCAATTATACGGGAGTATGCTGACCCACCACACACAATTACTTTTGGGTGATGTGAAACTGCTAAATTCGCTACTTCCTCGTAATCGATAACAGAATCATCCTCTCTTACACCATACTGCACCGGTTTAAACCATTTTCCCGACTGGTTAGGTACAGCTCCATGAGTAAGGTGTCCACCTGCAGATAACGCCATTCCTAAAAGTGTATCGCCCGGCTGCATTACAGCCAAATATGCAGCCTGGTTAGCCTGTGACCCTGAGTGTGGTTGAACATTGGCAAAATTACACGAAAATAAAGCCTTAGCTCTTTCTATAGCCAATCTTTCAACTTCATCAACATTTTCACAACCACCATAATATCGTCGCCCAGGATACCCCTCAGCATACTTGTTGGTCATCACTGAACCCTGAGCCTCTAGAACGGCTAGTGAAACGATATTTTCAGATGCAATTAATTCAATGGAATTCTGCAAGCGACGTACTTCTTGAGAAATTGCTTTGTGAACTTCCTCATCTGATTTTTCTAAAACCTGTAAAGGAATTCCACCCAAAGAGAAGTTTTTCTCAATATATTTTATCGAACTAGGCAAGGTGATTCCGCCTTCCAATTGGTATTCGGGTGTGAATTTTCATGAAAGCTTTGCTACTCTTCTAGAATGTCTCCCACCTTCAAATGTTGTATTTAGAAATACCTCCAAACACTCAGCAGCATCTTGTTCGTTCATTCTAGACCCCGGCAAAGCTAGAACATTCGCGTCATTATGTTGACGTGTCAATCTTACAGATTCAACATCCAGGCAGAGAGCAGCCCTTATCTGGTGATGACGGTTAGCAGCTATACTCATTCCAATTCCCGAACCGCAAATTAAAACACCTCTCTGCACTTCACCTGTAGCTAATGCGTTTGCCAATATCTTCGCAAAATCAGGATAGTCTACAGGTTCGTCATTGCCCGGCCCAAGATCTCTAACTCTCATCTTCAAAGACTGAGCATATTCCAACAGAAAGGACTTTAATGCAAAGCCTCGATGATCAGATGCAAACGCTATTGAATGTATATTCATTGGAAATTGCACCATTTAATAATATCTTCACCTATTTTATACGCTTACAAGTTATACTGGGGCAAGCCCGCTGGCTAAATGCACGCTGCGCAAAAGCGCATACAAGAAAATCTTTTCAAATGCAAAAACACTGGAGTCTGCAAGTAACATATGGGCATATCATAAAAATATTCCAGATCTTCCAACAACTTAAGTTTTTATCTAAATACAACGAAATTTTGCCTCCAGTGCTTGGTATGCAAACCAAGCAGTGCTAGAACTTAATTACCAAAGAGATTCATATGGAGAGAAAGCATGAACGAAAAATTGGCGGCCGTGGTTAAGGTTAATACAAAAAGTTCCAAGGTTGGACAATCCCCCGCCCTTGCCTTCCAATGGGAGGATCCATTCTTACTGGCTGAACAACTCTCCAAAGAAGAGATAATGATTCGTGATACCGCTTACGCCTTTGCAACTGAAAAATTGATGCCACGTATAGTTGAAGCTAATAGGAATGAAAAATTTGATCCTGAAATTATGCGAGAGATGGGTGCGCTTGGAATGCTTGGTTCCACTATTCAAGGTTATGAGTGTGCAGGTGTATCTTATGTATCTTATGGTTTAATGGCACGTGAAATTGAAAAAGTAGATTCAAGTTATCGTTCAGCAATGAGTGTGCAATCTAGCCTAGTAATGCACCCAATAAATGCCTATGGCAGCGAACAACAAAAAAAGCGTTACTTACCAAAACTTTCGTCTGGGGAGCTAATAGGATGTTTTGGATTGACCGAGCCGGATCATGGTTCTGACCCCGGGTCAATGATTACTAAAGCCAAAACTATCGACGGTGGCTTCTCTATCTCAGGTGCTAAAAATTGGATTACAAATTCGCCCATTGCAGATATCTTCGTCGTCTGGGCTAAAAATGATGAAGATGTTATTCGGGGTTATATTCTTGAAAAGGGAATGAAGGGGCTCACTACCCCAAAAATTGAAGGAAAGTTTGCCTTACGCGCTTCCAACACGGGGATGATACATATGGATAATGTCGTCATTCCTATTGAAAACGAGCTACCAGACGCCAACGGGCTAAGTGGGCCTTTTGGCTGCCTAAATAGAGCTCGTTATGGTATAGCTTGGGGTGCTCTTGGCGCGGCTGAGTTCTGTTGGCATGCAGCAAGAAACTATACAATTGAGCGAAAACAGTTCAGGCGACCACTCGCAGCAAATCAGCTCATCCAAAAAAAGCTTGCTGATATGCAGACCGAAATTTCTATCGGGTTACAGTCCTGTTTAAGAGCTGGTCGCCTATTTGATGACGGACAGCTTGCTCCCGAAACGATTTCTTTAATAAAGCGAAATTCTTGTGGGAAAGCGCTAGAAATAGCACGTAATTCTCGTGATATGCATGGAGGAAACGGTATTTCTGATGAATACCACGTAATTCGTCACGTAATGAACTTGGAAGCTGTTAATACTTACGAGGGTACTCACGACGTCCATGCACTTATTTTAGGACGAGCACAGACAGGTTTGCAGGCATTTTTCTAAATTTTACTTAAGAAGCGCTGCCAGCAAGAAGGCTGAAAAAACCGCTAACTGATAAATTTAAGGTTGAATATCTAATTTGCACTGAGTGGAGTTAGCTTTACTTCCACTCCATGAACAGCACTACTCTCACCCATATCAGATTTTTGGCCAGGATTCAGTACATTTACATTAGCTCTCGACAAATCATTATTACGGGGCCACCGCCCTTTTACACTCATTACAACCCCGCGTGGCACCGCATCTGATATTCTTACTGCTAAATCTAAGCTTCCCGTATTATTTGAAACTCGAACGTTAGAATTTTCCTTAAACCCAAACTCCTGCGCATCATGAGGATTGATAGTTAGGCTTGGAACGCCAAGTTGTTTTTTTATTTTTGACTCATTTGCATAAGAATCATTCATGAGCCACTCAGATGCAGGGGTAAGGAGACGAAACATTTGTCTTTCTGGCCTGTGGTCTGTCGAAGCCTGAGGCAAACGGGGGTGTCCATCGGCCTCTGCAGCGGAGCTGGCAATTTCAATTTTTCCACTAGGTGTGGGGAAACAGCATTCAGCGAATTGGAGTTGTGGCTCCGCGCTAGGAAACACTGTTCCTTTAGAGCTTAGAAACTTAAATCCGCCTTCTATACCAACATCTTTTAAAACATGGTCTATAATTTCAGTGTCTGTTTCTGTGAGTTCTGGATCAACCAAGTCCATAGCAACTGCCAGCCGCCTAAATATCTCTTGGTTTGGCAATGAATCACCGATTGGTTCCATAACTTTAGTTTGAGCTGAAAACGAAAGATTAAAATAGCCTGAAACTAAGTCATCAAACTCCAAAAACGATGCTGCAGGAAGTACATAATCAGCATAATCTGCCGTATCAGTAGCGAATAAGTCAATTACCACAGTATACAAATCGTTTCTTTTTAATGCGTTCATTAAACGACCCTGTTCTGGACTAGAGGCCACAGGATTAATGTTCCAGCACAAGAAAGCAGATGCATTTTTCGGACTCTCCAAATAAGCGGCCATGTCCATCTGACTCAGTGATTCGGGGCTTCTGTCAAGGTTAGCCGCACTTAAGTAATCACCGTCGACCCCTTTCTGTCCACTTCCGTTTAGATATAGAAATCCAGCTCCTGGCTTATTAAAATTGCCACAGACTGCAGGCAACGTTGCGCAAGCTCGTATTACATTACCGCCCATGGGTTGCCTCTGCAGACCTTGGCCTAACCATAGCAAGGATGGTCCCGAACCATACAGTCGAGCTGCCCTTACTATATCCTCCTTAGGCACACCAGTCTTTGCAGAGCCCCATTCAGGCGTGCAAAATTCAATGTGCGGTTTAAGTTCTTCCCACCCCAGCGTATAGGTATTAAGAAAATCCTCATCCATATAATTCTCCCGCATCAAAATATGTAAAATAGAGAAAGCGAGAGCTGCATCAGTACCAGGAAAAAGCTGTAAGTGTATATCTGCTGCTTCAGCCGTTGGATGTCGTACGGGATCGACAACAACCACAGGGCAAGAAGCTTCAGGCAACCACTGACTATGAGCATGTGGCGCGCTAGCTGATGGATTTGCACCCCATACAATAATACATCTGCTATCTTTTGCAGTACGTGGATCAAAACCATGCACCGAAGTTCCATACATATAATTAAGCGCAACATGTCCCGCCATATTGCAGACTGTGTCAGGCTCAACCTCGCGCGCGCCAATCCTATTAAATAAACGTATTGGAAAATTATTAGCAATTAAAGAGCATGTGCCTGTGTAGTGCGCATGCAATATGTGATCTGCCCCTTCATCTTCAATTATTTCATTTAAACGACCAGCAATTTCAGATATTGCTACTTCCCATGACACCTCCTCAAATAAGCCTGATCCTTTTTTGCCTGTCCGTCTAAGAGGCGTTGTCAAGCGTTCTTGCTTATCTAGCAGAACTCCGTTGTAAAATAGCTGACATTTTCCGCAAAGTTTACCTCGACTAACAATATGATCCTTAGCTCCTCGAACCGAAATAACCTTACCATTCTGCCGCAATACCTCTATGCCGCAAGTATCATAGCAATCCCGAGGACAAGTGGTCTTCACAAGATCTTTAATCATAATTAAATTACCCAATAGTAATTTTGACTATTTTTCTTCCTGAATTATTTTAAGAAAGATTGCGGAAAAGTCTAAATCTCCATTTCCATCAGAACAAAAATTGTCATAAAGCTCAGCAGCTACGGCCCCTATAGGGGTATTTGCACCCGTTTCTTTTGCCACGTTATTTGCTAGTTTTAAATCTTTATCCATCATTGCTGCCGTGAAACCTGGCTTATAACCATTATTAGCTGGAGAGGAGGGAAGGGGCCCAGGTGCTGGGCAATAATTTGTTAAAGCCCAGCATTGACCCGTTGCTTGCGACACGATTTCGAACATAGTTGTACGGTCTAGTCCTAATTTATCCGCAAGACAAAAGGCTTCTGAAGTCACGATCATTCCAGCAGCTAACATCATATTGTTACATATTTTTGCCGCTTGGCCATTACCAGATGGCCCCGCGTATACAACAGTTTTTGCCATGGGATCCAACATTGACTTTGCTCTATCAAATGCCTCCTGTGTTCCACCAACCATGAATGTCAGCGTTCCTGCCGCCGCTCCAGCAACACCCCCTGATACAGGTGCATCTATCATATCCAAACCTCTTTGTGATGCTTTATCACATACCTCTCTCGCTGTAGTTACATCGATGGTGGAACAATCAATCAATATGGCGTTACTATCAGCCATTGAAATGACGCCAGATTCCCCCAGGTAGGCAGCTTTAACCTGTTTCCCAGCCGGCAACATAGTTATTATTACATCATTCCCTGTCACCGCAGATTCTAAAGAACTCCCTATTTTTGCACCAGCCAAACTCGCTGCATTGAGCGCCCCTTTTGAAAGATCAAAAGCGGTAACAATATGCCCAGCTTCAACCAAGTTCGTAAGCATTGGCAACCCCATGTTCCCAGCTCCAATAAAACCAATATTTACCATCTTTCTCTCTCCCTACTCAAAATCCATATCACCACTTTTTGGCGCCTCAAAATATAGATCAACAAGACTTTGACAAACATCTTCCAATCGATTTGGCGACCATTTTGGCAAAAAGTCTTTGTCTATAATTTGCGCACGTATACCTTCGTAGAACTCATCAGAAATATTGCATTGTATTGCCATTCTATACTCAATTTTCATGGCAGACTCAAAATCTAGTTCATTAAACTCGGTTAACTGGCGAAAAGTAATTTTTAAACTCGTAGGGGATTTGTCCAAAAGTTTTGATTGGGTGACCTTAGCCCACTCTGAATTTTCAGTAGTAAGATTCGAAATAATTTCTTCGACCGTATTAGCTGAAAAACAACGATCTATAACTGCCTGATGTTTTGCAAGTTCTGACACCCCTGCAGTTGCAGCATAGTTCCTTAATATTTTATCTATACTCTTCGTATTATGCATTAAAACACCAGCACTCTCGAAAGCTTGCAAACATTCCTCCATTCGACTGTTTGGAATGTAATGAGTGGCAAGACCCAAATATACTGCATCAGCAGCACCTATACGCGCACCAGTCAGACCCAGATAAAGTCCCATGTGACCCGGACATCGGGGCAAAAAATATGTTGATCCGACATCTGGAAACAAACCAATTCCCGTCTCCGGCATGGCAAACATTGCTCGCTCACTCATAATGCGGTGTGAACCATGGAACGAAACTCCTACACCACCCCCCATAACTACCCCGTCTATCAGAGCTATATATGGTTTAGGAAAATCATATATAAGTGCGTTCAATCGATATTCCTGTTCATAAAACGTTATAGCAAACTTTTTCTCCGGGTCGTTCTTTTGTTCGTATAGGAATCTTATATCTCCGCCTGAACAAAAAGGCACCCGGCCGTCATCTCGTGCTGCTCCGCGAATTATCACTGCATAAATACTTGGATCACGGGCCCATACTTGCAATTGTTGATAAAGTGATACTGTCATGGACTGTGTCAAAGCATTCAGGGCGTTGGGACGATTTAAAGTAACATGGCCTAAACCGTCTTTTTGCCCAAAAATTATCTCTTGATCCATAGAAAACGCCTCATCCTTTAATACTTGCAATATCTGTTATTTTTTTAACAGGCTCCGAGCTATAATTACCCGCATAATTTCGTTAGTTCCTTCGAGAATTTGGTGAACTCTCAGGTCTCTTAAATGTCTTTCAATAGTATAATCCTTCAAATAACCATAACCTCCCAAAAGCTGCAGGGAATCATTACAAACCTGGAAACCCACATCCGTAGCAAAGCGCTTCGCCATCGCACAATTAAGAGAAGCTGAGGGTAATGCAGCATCCAATTCTTTAGCCGCCTTGCATACCATCAACCGACCTGCTTCTAGTTCTGTCGCCATGTCAGCCAATTTAAATTGCAAACCTTGAAATTCTGATATCGGTTGTCCAAATTGCTCCCTATTTAATAAATGTGATCGTGCTATTTCCAAGCTAGCTTTTGCCGCACCGATTGAACAAGCTGCAATGTTGACGCGGCCTCCATCAAGACCGCTCATAGCGATTTGGAAACCCTCACCTTCCTCGCCAATTCGATTCGCAACAGGAACGCGACAGTCTGAAAAGTAAACCATTGCCGTCGGCTGACTATGCCACCCGAGTTTATTTTCTTGTGCGCCAAATGTTAAACCAGGTGTATTTTTTTCGACGACCAAACATGTAACTCCCTTTGAGCCTTCTCCACCAGTGCGGACCATTGTAACATATAGGTCTGTTGAGCCCGCGCCTGAAATAAAAGCCTTAGAGCCATTTAAAATGTAGTCATCGCCGTCTTTCTTTGCTTCTGTTTTTAAAGCCGCTGCGTCAGAACCGGATCCAGGCTCTGTAAGACAATAACTAGCTAAGTACTCCATTCTGCTCAAACTCGATACCCAGCAACTACGCTGATTATGGTTGCCAAAATTATCAATCATCCAACTAGCCATATTATGGATAGAAATATAAGCCGATGTAGAAGCACAGGCGGCAGCAAGTTCTTCAAATATTATTGCAGCATCCAGGCGACCAAGACCCGTACCACCAAATTCCGGCGACAGATAAATCCCACCTAATCCAAGCTCCCCAGCTTTTCTTAATGATGAAACGGGAAATATGTTTTGCTCATCCCAGTCTGCAGCATAAGGAGCAAGCTCCTTAGCGGCAAAATCATGTGCCATATCACGTATAATAGCCTGCTCAGAACTCAGTTCAAAATCCATAGCCGTTTCTCTAACTTTGTTTCTCACATCTGAAGATAAGGTTGAAATAGAATATGTCAAAAAATGGAGGGAAGTAACAATATTTACTCATACATAACCATAACGTATTTTGAACGTCACTATACGCTTAGCTAAAAACGTCTATTTTGGTTCAAGAAATGCTCGGCTTATGACTAATTTTAGTTTAAACTTATTGCCATTTATCATTCTAAGACTACAAACTATTCACCTTATAAACATGAGAATGCCCTATGACTACCCTGTCTGGAACCTTTGGCAAGTATCCATCAACAAGACTCCGGCGTACCCGTCGTAATCATTGGGTACGTAGATTAGTTGCAGAAAATGTAGTAACTCCAAATGATTTGGTTTGGGCTGTTTTTGTGATGCAGGGACAAGGAGAAATGGCAGAAATATCATCAATGCCTGGTGTTCAAAGAATGACCGTCGACTTACTGGCAAAACATGCTAAGGAAGCTTTCGAATTAGGAATCCCCGCAATTGCAATATTCCCTCAAACACCAGACAAACTAAAATCACCAGATGGTGACGAGGCGTTAAACCCTGACAATCTGGTATGTCAAGCAACGAAAGCAGTAAAAAATGCTGTACCGGAAATGGGTATAATTTGCGATGTAGCATTAGATCCATATACCACCCTTGGCCATGATGGACTCATCCGCGATAATTACGTGGTTAATGACTTGACCGTTGAAGTACTTTGTCGCCAAGCAATAAATCAGGTAGAATCTGGATGCGATGTCATTGCCCCTTCAGACATGATGGATGGCCGCATCACAGCTCTGCGTAAAACCCTCGATGCCTCTGGCCACGAAAATACCTTACTTCTTTCATATGCTGCTAAGTATTCCAGCGTATTCTATGGGCCATTCAGAGATGCTGTTGGATCTCTAAAATCTCTCGGAAATAGTGATAAACGGACTTATCAAATGGATCCGGCGAATGCTTCAGAGGCAATCCGTGAAGTTGCATTCGATATTGAGGAAGGAGCAGACATGGTTATGATTAAGCCGGGAATGCCCTATCTAGATATCGTAAGAGAGGTCAAATCTAGCTTTGCTTTACCCACTTTTGTGTATCAAGTATCGGGCGAATACGCGATGCTTATGGCGGCGGAAAAAAAGGGCTGGATTGATGGGGATCAGGCTATAATTGAAACTCTTATGAGTTTTAAAAGAGCTGGTGCTGATGGTGTATTGACCTACGCTGCTGTTAGAGCTGCAAAAATGCTTAATGCGAGGTAAAGGCTTGTGTTTTCGTAAAAAATGAAACTACCCCTTATGAAATGTTATCCTTATGAATAAGTCTGGTCCCCTCGATGGCATCACTATTATTGACATGACGCGTGTCCTTGCAGGACCCTATTGCACAATGGTGCTCGCTGATTTAGGCGCCAGAGTAATAAAAGTAGAAGTGCCGAAAACAGGTGACGATTCGAGATCATTCGGCCCATTTCTGAAGGGAAGGTCTGCGTATTTCATGTCAATTAATCGTGGCAAAGAGAGTATTGCCCTTAATTTAAAAAACGAAGCTGATAGAGATACCTTTGAGACTCTTTTAAAAAGTGCTGATGTGTTGGTTGAGAATTATCGAGGTGGCGTCATGGAAAATCTTGGGTATGGTTGGGATCAACTTAGCAATGCCTACCCAAGACTGATTTATGCCGCTTGTTCTGGATTTGGTCACACAGGACCATATGCTGAGCGACCAGCATACGACATGGTAGTCCAAGGGCTCGGCGGTATAATGAGTCTAACGGGTCATCCGGGCGGCCCTCCTACCAGGGTTGGCACCTCTATTGGGGATATTACCGCAGGTCTATTTACAACGATTGGGATATCTAGCGCGTTACATCACAGGACAACCTCTGGCAAAGGTATGAAAATTGATGTCTCGATGTTGGACAGTCAGATTGCAATTTTAGAAAATGCTTTGGCGCGTTATTTCGCAACTGGCGAAATACCAGGGCCACTTGGGGCAAGACATCCCACCATAGTTCCCTTCCAAAGCTATGAAACTTCTGATGGCCATATAATTATTGCAGCTGGGAACGATACATTATTCAATACATTGTGTAAAACACTTGGATGCAATTCATTATCAAAAGACAAACGTTTCGATAATAACGAAGCTCGTGGAAAGCATATTAAAGAATTGGAACATGAATTTGAAAAGAAACTAAAAACTAGATCTACTGAGGATTGGCTGGATGTTCTAATACCAGCAGGAATTCCTTGCGCACCAATTAACAATGTGGCGCAAGTATTGTCTGACCCCCAGATTGTAAAACGTAATATGGTTATAGAAACAACCATACCTGAAGGTGGCTCAATTAAAATGGCTGGCAACCCTATAAAATTTTCTGAATTTGAAGACCCTAAGGTTCGACCAGCGGCACCAGATTTAGATCAAGATAGAGAAAAGATTCTAAGAGACTTAAAAAAAAGATAGTTTTGGATGTCAAAAATTTCGCAATAGTTTGTGTAATGTTACCCTTGGCATAACGTGACGCGTATTTCATGATAGCTCGATATGATTCTTGTAGATTCCTATACGCTTATGTGGACAACGCTTGCCCTGGCAGGTCTGGGAGTGGTTTCGTACGCTCATCCTCGAATTCCGCTTGAATTAACCTCTGTAGGACTACTCGCATCGCTACTTATTCTATTCCATGTCGCACCCCTTCAAGGTTTAGATGAATCACAAAATTTTAACTCTGGGAGTTTACTAAGAGGATTTGGCAATCCTGCCATAATTACTGTGATAGCTTTATTGATTGTTGGACATGGGGTGGTGCGAACCGGAGCGTTAGAAATAATAAGTCAAACTATCTACTTTGCAGCCAGAGGGAAGCCCCTGCCTACAATGGCTTTGGGACTTCTAAGTGCACTCGTTATTAGTGCAGCACTCAACAACACCCCCGTAGTTATAATATTTATTCCTGTTCTTGCTTCATTGGCAGAACGATTAGGCCATACTGCAACTAGAATAATGATGCCTCTTAGTTTCTGTACCATACTTGGGGGCATGATGACGCTCATCGGATCCAGCACTAACTTACTCGTTGCTGGAACTGCTCTTGAACTCGGCATGCCACCGATCGAGTTTTTTGATTTTATTATACCAGGGGCTGTTTTAGCATTTTTAGGTTTCTTATATGTCATTTTTGTAATGCCCCGCCTTATGCCTTCACGGGAAGAAGAAGATCAACCTGACGGGAGAAGTGGAAAACAGTTCATCGCACAATTTACAGTGTACCCTGATTCAGCTCTTGTCGGTATAAGTTCCATAGGAGGAATGTTCCCCGCACTACGTAATATGACTGTGCTCATGGTACAACGAGGTCATGTGCACTATCGTGCACCTTTTGAAGATATTATACTCGAATCTAGGGACGTTGTTATAGTAGCTGCTACTCGCAAATCGCTTATCGAAGCAGTTTCCAGAAATACTGGCCTTCAGATACGGTTGACAGAAGAACCGCATCAGAAACTGTCTGGATCTAGGAAAAAGCGACAACATATCAATATCAATAGTCGTGGTGATAAAGTCATTGCAGAAGCAATGATATCACCGGGATCGCGACTCCTAGGACTAGCGATGGAACAAGTTGCGTTCCCGGCGGCAGATAGAATACAAGTTCTCGCAGTAGAACGACGCTCTCGGATGACACGAGCCCACATGCATGAAGTTCGACTGCAACCAGGTGATATTTTGCTTGTATCAGGACAAAGCAATGACCTAAGTACCTTACGTTCAAATCGAGATGTTGTACTTTTGGAATGGTCTGAGAGTGAAATGCCTTCATACCATCATGCAAGGAGAGCAACTCTAATATTTTTTGCTGTTATTGGCGTTGCTGCTACAGGATTAATACCAATAGTGGCAGCCGCAGTAACAGGCGCTGCGTTAATGGTACTCTTCGGTGCATTAAATCTTCGTCAAGCTTTTCGCGCTATCGATAGACAAATTATATTAGTAGGCGGAGCAGCACTCGCACTGAATGCAGCTCTTGGAGCGACAGGTGGCGGAACTTATATCGCTAATGGCCTAATTGAATTGCTTGACGGGGCTAGCGCAGCAGCGACATTATCAGCCTTTTTCCTTCTTGTTGCATTATTTACCAATGTTCTCAGCAATCATGCGTGTGCCGTCCTTTTCACTCCAATTGGCATAAATATTGCCTTGGGTCTACATATTGATCCAATAATTTTCATTGTAGCAGTCATACTTGCAGCAAACTGCTCATTTGCATCCCCAATAGGCTACGTAACAAACCTTCTTGTTATGTCTCCAGGCCGATACCAGTTTGCCGACTTTATCAGGGCTGGAACACCTCTTATACTACTGTTATGGATAGCCTTTTCTATCTTCGCACCTTGGTATTACGGCCTATGGTAAAACAAATCATGAATCACATGGCAGCTAAATCAAAGTTAGCATCCTTAAAACAACAAAAACATCTTGAACCTACTAATGAGAAAAAGCTCACAAACGGTCAACTTACTTTTATTTATACTACTAGACTTGAGAATTGCCCGTATTTAGATAACCGATTAGAAAGAAAAATTGTTATCAAACTTTCAGATGAAACATGCAATCATTCATATGATCACTTGGTAAAAGCGGGTTTCCGACGGAGTGGGTTTGGAGCTTATCAACAATCGTGTCCAAATTGCTCCGCATGTATTCCAACCCGGATCTGTGTAAAAGATTTTTACCCTAGCAAGTCAATGCGTCGCATTACCAGAATTAATATAGATTTGACAACAACGCTACTACCCAACTGTGCTACAAATGAACACTTTGAGTTATTCAAGCAATACCAAGAACAGCGTCACAGTGATGGTGAAATGGCGGATATGAATTTTTTGGATTATTGCGCCCTAGTAGAGGAAAGCCCCTTATCTACGAGCATTGTAGAATTCAGAACTGATGACCAAACTTTGGTGGGAGTTTGCCTATTTGATACCTTAAGTGATTCTATTTCTGCTGTTTATACATTTTTTCACCCTTCTCAAAAAAGGAGAAGCCTTGGAATCTATATGATAATTTGGCTAATAAACCATTGCAGCACTAGTAAAAAGGAATACCTATATCTTGGATTTTGGATCAATCAAATATCAAAAATGGACTACAAAAAACGCTTCAAACCAATTCAAATATTAGAAAACAACCAGTGGCGGAATACAGATTGAACTATGAAACTCTAAATAATATAGACGGAGTTTATAGACGATTCCACACCATTAATATGTATACTCCTGATACCTTCAACTATATTTGACATATAGCTTCTTCAAGAAGAGCTAAAACAAATCGTCAAAGTTTGGTCGTTCCATAAAAGATTATTTGGAGATTTCAATAAATAGATAAAACTAGAGTGGGGCTGGATACGGTAGATTAAACCTTTAATCCTTTTCGTAGTACATTTTACTAACGATAATGCTTCCCGGGATTGAACAGTGCACCCCCTGCGAAAACCCCCTTGCCCGGAACATAATTACCTTCAATACGAGTTCATACAGGATCTTCAAATATAATAAAATAGTACCCTGGAGCCCATTTTCCTTCCTTGGGCTCCCCAACAACCTTAGCATTTATTGTCGGGAGAAACTGGAATACTTTATCAACGTCTTCTCTGGATCTGGATCGCAGGCAGAAGTGATGAAGACCAATCCTTTCTTGTTGAAATACCTGATCCTTGTATTCCGGCTTACATTTTCTTATTCCTAATGCGGTGCGACCTCCAACAAAATATATATATTCCTCCCCATCAAACACTTGTTCCATTCCTAAAAATGGCATTAACTGTTTATAAAAGATCTTACACTCCTGCCATCTACTCACATTGATTACTATATGAGCCATACCATTTAGTTTGATCACATCCGCTATCCTTAAGTTCAAAAAAATAAAACTAGACACTAGATCAGAATGTGACCCAACGAACCTCTTCCTTTCCAGATCATGTTTCAATCGCAACCTATCTACACTAGTTAAATTTATTGCGTTTAGGGAATCCTTTGGGAACCAGTCGCCCTGACTGTCCCCGCTTTCCATGCCAGCTTTCTAACTTTTTTTCTCGTCTAATACCTGAACCACTCCTCCAAAATAGTCCCTCTTTTTCCCGAAAAACTTGAATATCACTAAGACTACCTTCCTTATAGCGTTGGAGAATAACTCCACGACCTCGGGACAAAATGGGAATATATTGAATTGGGAATATTAATAACCGCCGGTTAGTTCCAACTACGGCAACGTATTCACCTGAAACCGGAGTACAAATAGTCGCCTCCACCTGATTAGAAACATTCAATACCTGTTTTCCTGAACGCCTGTCAGTAAAAATGTCGCTCCCTTTAACTAAAAAACCTCGACCATCAGAAGACGCTATGATTAACTGCATGTCTGCCCGATGTATCAATATACTTATCAATTCCTGGTCATTAGGCAGATCAATCATCAGGCGTAACGGCTCACCCAATCCACGCCCACCAGGCAATCTGTCGCAATTCAAGCTATAAAAACGTCCATTGGTGGCAAACAAAATCAATTTGTCTGTTGTAACTGCATGTAAACGAAACCTTTCTCTATCACCATCTTTATATTTTACCGCCGTATTTGGATCTAGATGACCTTTTATCATTCTTATCCAGCCTTTGTAAGAACATATAACCGTAATATCCTCGCGTTCCACAAAGGCAGCTGAGGAAATTTTCAAAGGCACTGATGGCTGACGAATTTCTGTTCGACGGCGACCTAGATCGGTTCCTTGACCAAATTGCCTCTTAACCTCAAGAATCTCCTTACTTATTATAGTACGCTGGCGTGCTTTACTGATTGTTAACTTACAAAGCGTTGCCTGTTCTTTCTCTAACTGAGTAAATTCCTCACGAATTGCAACCTCTTCAAGCTTGCGAAGTGTGCGCAATCTCATGTCAAGAATTGCATTTGCTTGAATCTCAGTGATACTGAAGCGTTTCATCAATTTATTGCGAGGGGCATCTTCTTTTCGGATAATTTCTATTACTTCATCTAGGTTAATGTAAGCGACCAGGTAGCCTTTCAATATTTCTAGTCTGTGGGCAATTTGCTCCAAACGATAAGCTGTTCTACGCAACAAAACACGATATCTATGGTCAATGAATGCCGTTAGAGCTTGCTTTAGACTCATAAGACGAGGCACGCCAACATCATCGATGACATTCATATTCAATGAAACTCGCGATTCTAAGTCTGTATGCCGGAACATTAATTCCATTAGTATATCGGGATCTACCGTTCGATTGCGAGGCTCCAGCACTAAACGAATAGCCTCAGATGATTCGTCTCGGACATCACTTAATAGAGCTAACTTCTTCTCTTGAAGAAGCAACGCAATTCTCTCAACAAGTCTTGATTTCTGAACCTGAAAGGGAATTTCAGAGACAACAATTTGGTACTGTTTATGTGGTAATTTTTCGATATTCCAAACTGCACGAACGCGAAACGTCCCTCGTCCAGAACTATAGGCCTGCTCAATAGCAGTTTTATCTTCAACCAGAATTCCACCTGTAGGAAAATCAGGGCCAGGTATGCAGTTTATAAGGTCAGACATATTACTTTTTGAATTTTTTACTAATAATTGGAGCGCATCGCAAAGCTCACCAACATTATGAGGCGGGATACTTGTTGCTAGTCCAACAGCAATGCCACTGGCTCCATTGGCTAATAGGTTGGGAAATCCCGCTGGTAGTACAACTGGTTCAACTTCTTCGCTGTCATAGGTATCCCTAAAATCAACAGCATCTTCACTAATCCCGTCAAGCAAAGCAGTGGCGACTTTAGTCAGCCGTGCTTCGGTATATCTCATAGCCGCGGCATTATCCCCGTCGATATTACCGAAATTTCCATGCCCCTCAATTAACGGCCACCGCACCGCAAAGCTCTGTGCCAATCGAACCATTGCGTCATAAACGGCGATATCACCATGAGGGTGAAACTTACCGATAACGTCACCAACAACCCGTGCACATTTTTTATAACCCGATTCTGGGTTCAACCTTAACTCTTGCATGGCATATAAAAGCCGGCGCTGCACAGGTTTAAGACCATCACGAACATCTGGTAGTGAACGCGAAGTAATAGTCGACAATGCATAGGCCAGATAACGCTCACCTAAAATATCGGAGAACGAAGCATCCTGAATGTCCGGTAATTCAATATGTTCACTCATTTTTCAATATATACCACAAAATATTGTGTGGACACGATAATAAAAGAGCATTTCTGGTAATCATTAAAAATGATCAAAAATGTAACATTGTACGTATTGCAGCAAGCTCCAGTCTGAAATATAAGTTGTGCCATGGCTCAAGTCAGACATACTCCACAACCTGATCTTTCTCATGTAGATACCTGGTTATTTGATTTAGATAATACTCTTTACCCGGCAACTACGAGATTATTCGATCAAATTGATATTCGGATCGGTCAATATATTTCTGATTTTCTAGAAATAGACCACGCCGAAGCAAGAAAAATACAAAAATCATACTTCAGGAACCATGGGACTACTCTGAGGGGCCTTATGGAAGTACACAAGATCAATCCTCGGAAATTTCTGGATTTTGTTCACGACATAGATTTTTCCCCCCTTAAACTCAACCATGAGTTAAATGCAGTTTTAACTTCGCTTCCGGGTCGGAAACTCATATTTACTAATGCGGATGTGCCCTACAGTAAGAAGGTACTAACTCGTCTGGGCATAGACCATCATTTCGAGCATATTTATGATATCGTCGAAGCAAATTACATACCTAAACCCTTCAAGGCTGCTTACGATAGACTCATTGACCTCCATAACATTACACCAAAAAGTGCAATATTTTTTGAAGACATTGCAAGAAACTTGGTTCCAGCTGCTGACCTCGGTATGACAACAGTATGGGTGCGTGGCGACGAGAACTGGATCTTACCTGGGAATGAAGACGCCAAACCTGATTTCGAAACAACGGATCTGGTAGCATGGTTGGGGGAAATCGTACAAAGAACCTAATCCTTGCTGAAATCGTGATGTGACAACATTGACAGTTTTTAAGACGTCGCTACCTTATATCTTAAAATTGGAGTGAATGCAGTGAAACTGAATTACGCAATACAAATAATAGTAGTAGCCTGGAAAATTAAAGAAAAAATAACACCCGAACTACAGGGACAGAAAGAACACGAAGCTGTAGAAATTGCACTGAATGGACTAGATTCTGGCCAGCTTCGGGTCTGTGACAAACAAGGCGATACTTGGCATGTAAATGAGTGGCTAAAAAAAGCTGTATTACTTTCTTTTCGTCTTAATAACATGGTGACAATAAGTGGTGGCCCAGGCGGGAGATCTTCCTGGTTTGATAAAGTACCTTCCAAATTTTCAGGCTGGGAAGAGGATCAGTTTTTATCTTCAGGATTTCGTGCTGTGCCGGGTGCGATAGTCCGTCATTCCGCCTATATAGCACCCGGCGTAGTTTTAATGCCGTGCTTTGTAAACTTGGGTGCATACGTTGATAATGATACTATGATAGATACGTGGGCTACAGTTGGTAGCTGTGCACAAATAGGAAAAAATTGCCACATATCGGGCGGAGCAGGTATTGGCGGCGTTTTGGAACCGCTGCAAGCGAACCCCGTAATAATTGAAGATGATTGTTTTATAGGAGCACGAAGCGAAGTAGCAGAGGGTGTTGTTGTCGAACAAGGTGCGGTTTTAAGTATGGGTGTATATTTAAGTAGCTCTACCCGTATCATTGATCGAGAAACGGGTGATATTCATTACGGTCGTGTGCCCGCCTATTCAGTCGTAGTACCAGGTAGTGCTGGTAGTTCTAAACTTCCAGATGGATCCAAAGGCCCTGACCTTTATTGTGCAGTGATTGTCAAAAAGGTCGATGAGAAAACCCGAAGCAAAACCTCAATAAATGAATTACTCCGAGGCTAATATCTTATGCCAGGCCTTGACGACCCATTAGAATTAGCCCGCGCTCTAATTAAATGTCCCTCTGTTACACCAAAGGATGCTGGTGCACTTGACATATTGCAAAAGGCCTTAAATGAACTTGGCTTTAACTGCCACCGGGTAATTGGTGAGGAGGAAAATACCGAGCCAGTTGATAACCTGTTTGCACGTTTTGGATCAGAACAGCCTAACTTTTGTTTTGCCGGCCATACTGATGTAGTACCAGTTGGAGATATAAATGCCTGGGAAATCGATCCATTTTCTGCACTGATAAAAGAGGGCAGATTATACGGTCGAGGTGCAAGTGATATGAAGGGAGCAATTGCAGCTTTCGTTTCTGCTTCAGCGCGGTTTCTCAATACTAAAACTGATCAATGGAAAGGTTCAATCAGCTTTCTTATTACAGGTGATGAAGAGGGCCCCGCTATAAACGGAACGGTTAAGTTATTGGAATGGTTAAATTCGCAAAATGAACAAATTGACGCTTGTTTGGTTGGTGAACCAACCAACCCTGAAAAATTGGGGGAAATGATTAAAATAGGACGTCGAGGTAGCTTAAATTGTCGTTTAAGCGTCTTCGGTTCTCAAGGCCACGTGGCCTACCCACATCTGTCAGAAAACCCTCTAAGCCACCTAGTAAGTATGCTAAATTTATTAGTAGAAACGCAATTAGACCAGGGTACTCAACACTTTCAACCTAGTAATATTGAAATTACAAGCATTGATGTGAACAATGAAGCTGATAACGTCATCCCAGCGACAGCACACGCCAAATTCAATATTCGCTTTAATGATAAACATACATCGCGAAGTTTAGAAGAATGGCTGAAAAACCAGTTTAATAAGGTTTGGACCGATTATCTACTTGATATCTCGGTTAGCGGGGAGGCATTTGTTACGCCTCCAGGATATCTCAGTTCAATTATTTCAGAGTCTGTCGAAACTACAACTGGCCGAAAACCTGAACTTAGTACAACTGGGGGAACATCGGACGCTCGATTTATAAAAGATTACTGCGCCGTTGCAGAATTTGGTTTAACTGGCAAAACAATGCATCAAACCAATGAATATTTAGAATTATCGGAACTGTATAAGCTAACAAATATTTATGAAGAAATTCTTCAGCGCTATTTTTCTATAAACTAGTTTAGCCTTGGAAGCTAAAAGCTGAATTCATTAATGTTTTTGTATAGTTGTGTATTGGAGAATTGAATATTTGTTCGGAACTACCATGCTCAAGAATTTTACCATGTCGTAAAATAATTACCTCGTGACTAATTGCCCGTATTACTTTTAAATCATGGCTAATAAATAAGTACGCCAATCCATGTCTCTTCTGTAACGTTTTCAACAGCTCAATTACCTGTGCCTGCACGGACACATCGAGTGCAGATGTAGGTTCATCTAGTATCATAAATTTTGGCTTGAGTATAAGAGCCCGAGCTATTGAGATTCTCTGTCGCTGACCTCCGGAAAACTCGTGTGGATACCTATCCTGAGACATCGGATCTAAACCAACCTCAATAAGTACCTCGGATATTAACGCGCGTCGCTCTTTGTCATTAGAGCCAATTGAATGTATTTTTAACCCCTCTCCAATTATCTGCCCCACAGAAAGTCTCGGACTTAAAGAACCGAAAGGGTCTTGAAAAACAATTTGCATTTCTTTTCTAAATGGTCGCATCTTTCTTGAGTTGTATCCTTGAATATTATTACCTTGAAAACTTATTGACCCTTTACTTGTCTCCAATCGTATGAGCGCTAGTGCTAGAGTAGTTTTACCTGACCCACTTTCTCCAACCACACCGACAGTCTCTCCTTGACGAACTACAATACTAACTCCGTCGACAGCCTTTACTTGAGCACTGGCACGTCTTAAAATACCCGCCTTAATTGGAAAGTGAACTTTGAGATCAGTACATGAGATAATTTCTTTACCTAAATTACTAGGAGATAACGGCTTCCCTTTAAGCTCTGCACGGAGAAGAGATTTTGTGTAACCATTTATTGGCGAACAAAATATATGTTGTACAGTTCCTCTCTCAACTATTTGGCCTTCATTCATAACACAAACCGTATCTGCCATGCGACGCACAAGAGTTAAATCATGTGTGATGAGGAGCACAGCCATGTTAAAACGGTTTTTTAAGTTATTCAATAAGTCTAGTATTTCCGCCTGTACAGTTACATCCAATGCCGTTGTCGGTTCATCCGCAATGAGTAAAATTGGCTTGCATGCAAGTGCCATGGCTATCATCACTCTCTGACGCTGGCCACCTGATAATTCATGTGGGTATGCTGAAAGTCGCTTTCTTATCTCTCCAAGCGCCACCAACTCCAATAACTCAGAAGCTTTAAGCCAAGCCTCAGTCTTTGAAACTGAACGATGCAACATAATAACCTCAGCCACTTGCCTTCCTACAGAGTGCAGTGGATTAAGGGAGGTCATAGGTTCCTGGAAAATCATTGAAATCCTATTTCCACGAAGTTGTCGTAATCGTCTATCTGAAGCACCTATAATTTCTTGACCCTCAAAAATAATTGAGCCGCTGGGGTGTGTGGCGATTGGATAGGGGAGCAACTGCAATATAGATAGTGCTGTAACAGATTTTCCAGACCCACTCTCCCCAACTAACGCCACCGTTTCACAATGTGAAATCTGAAAGGATACATTATTAACCGCATGTACAATCGTGCCGCTCGTATTGAATTTGACATTGAGCTTATTTACATTGAGAAGACTTTGGTTAGCCATTTTGCAATAACTTCCTAGGATCAAAAGCATCGCGCACCGCTTCAAAAACAAAAATTAAAAGGCTCAACATAATTGCTATTACAAAGAATCCCGAAAATCCAAGCCACGGTGCGTGTAAATTTGATTTTCCCTGTTGCATAAGTTCACCCAGCGAAGGTGACCCTGGAGGCATGCCATAGCCAAGAAAATCTAGTGCCGTAAGTGTCGTGATTGAACCAGTTAAGATAAATGGCAGGAAAGTAATTGCCGACACCATAGCATTAGGGAGGGCATGACGATACATTATGGTGCGATCACTGACCCCTAACGCGCGCGCAGCACGGATATAGTCAAAATTTCTTACTTTTAAAAACTCAGCCCTTACCACACCCACTAAACTCATCCAACTGAATAGAAAAAGAACTCCCAAAAGACTCCAGAAACTTGGCTCAATCACGCTAGCTAATATTATCAAAATAAATAAGGTTGGAAGTCCAGACCACACTTCGATGAACCGTTGTAAAAATAAATCCAGAATACCTCCAAAATATCCCTGTATTGCTCCGGCAGCTATTCCAAGCAAAGAACTAAAAAATGTAAGTATAAGTCCAAAAAGTACTGATATACGGAAGCCATAAATTACTCTTGCCAATACATCTCGCCCCTGATCATCGGTACCTAAAATATTAGTTGACGATGGAGGTGAAGGGGCTGGTGTTGGAAGGTCGTAATTAATGGTCTTATAACTAAATGGAATAGCAGGCCACACCATCCAACCTTTTATATTAATTAATTCCTGTACAAAGGGATCTCGATAATCTGCTTCGGTTTCAAATTCTCCACCAAATTCAGTTTCTGCATAACTAATGATTACGGGAAAGTAAAACTCACCATTATAGTTAACTAATAGTGGCCGGTCATTAGCTATAAATTCCGCAGGTGCTGATAAAACAAAAAGTATTAGAAATATCCAGAGAGAGATATATCCTCTTCTATTAGATTTAAAATTATACAATCTTCTTTGTGCTATAGGTGACAATCGAACAAGCATCAATCAAACCTCACGCCGCTCAAAGTCAATTCTCGGATCGATTATTACGTACATTAGATCTCCAATTAAATTGACCACCAATCCAATTAGAGTGAAGAAAAACAGCGTCCCGAAGATAATTGGGTAATCCCTGCTCACCAACGCCTCGTAACCTAACAAGCCAAGTCCATCGAGAGAAAATATGATTTCTATTAAAAGAGCTCCTGTAAATAACATACCGATAAAAGCAGATGGGAAACCGGCCACAACTATAAGCATGGCATTGCGAAACACATGGCCATAAGTTACCCGCCTCTCACTCAGCCCCTTGGCTCTAGCGGTAATTACATAATTCTTATTAATTTCCTCCAAAAATGAGTTCTTAGTCAACATAGTTAGGGTAGCAAAACCACCGATTGCCATAGCGATTATTGGCAAAACAAGATGCCAAAAATAATCAAGTATTTTCTCTCCAAGAGAGAATGTATTCCAATCATTGGAAACAAGGCCTCGCAACGGAAACCAACTAAGATAGTTTCCACCAGAAAAAAGAACCACTAATAATACAGCAAACAGAAATCCTGGTATTGCGTAACCAATAAAGACCAGCCCACTAGTCCAGACATCAAAACGCGAACCATCACGCACTGCCTTGGCTATGCCAAGTGGTATGGAAATAAGATAAACAAGCAAGGTACTCCATAGACCAAGTGAAATAGATACCGGCAATTTATCTGCTACGAGTTCTAAAACGCTTCGATCCTGAAAAAAGCTATGTCCAAAATCGAATTGGACATAACGTTCCATCATAAGCAAAAACCGTTCCCACATTGGTTTATCAAAACCGAATTCTTTTTCTAATCTTTGAATAAGTGCAGGATCTAAACCACGGGCACCTTTGTATTTAGTAGAAATTTCTCCGGATGGCGCCCCCGAGAATTCATCGAGAGTTCCACTTTCTCCAAATTGTGAGCCTGATATTCTAGCTGTTGCTTCAACTGCTGTGCCGCTGAGCTGGGCAATTACCTGTTCAACAGGCCCTCCTGGAGCAATCTGAACAATAAAGAAGTTAAGCACCATAATTCCTACCAGAGTTGGAATTATGAGCACTAAACGTCGAATTATATAGGCAAACATGAGTTTAAGTTTCTCACCATATAAACTTTATCATTCTAAAGTATCTTTACCGCGAAGAACCACTTGCTGGCTCTCAATGTCAACCCACCAATCACTAGGAAAACCATGATCATATTTTGCTGACATTTCAGGTCGACCGAATATATCCCAAAAAGCTAATCTATATGACTGAAGATGCCATAGTGGCACAACATAATACCCCCAAAGTAATACCCGATCCAAAGCTCGGGCGGTAGCAATCAATGTTTCTCTATCAGGTGCTTCAACAACATGGTCAATTAGTTTATCAATCACGGGATCTTTTATCCCAATTAAGTTCTGGCTACCAGGAACATCAGCAGTTCTAGAGCTCCAAAAATTTCTCTGCTCATTCCCTGGCGATAATGACTGTGCGAACGAACCCCACAACATGTCAAAATCAAAATTTTCAGTACGATTTTGATATTGCGCAGAATCTACTATACTTATACTCATTTTTATTCCAAGTCGCTCTAGGTTTCTTGCAAATGGTTGAATAACTCTCTCAAATGCGCCACCACTTTGTAAAAGAAACTCAAACTCGAATAACTCTCCCGTTAGTTGATTAACACGTTTTCCATCTCTTACCACCCAGCCGGATTCCTCTAAAAGCCGGTTTGCTATACTTAAATTCTGACGATTATTTCCAGCACCATCGGTCTGTGGGATTGTGAAAATATCTTCAAAAACACTTTTCAAAATCTGTCCGCGATATTGCTCTAGAACTTTTAACTCTAACGATACCGGAAGACCGTGGGATGCCAGCTCTGAGTTTGAAAAATAACTTCTGGTTCGAGTATAAGAGCCAAAGAATATATTCTTATTTGTCCATTCAAAATCAAAAGCATGGTTTAGTGCTTCGCGAACCTTACGGTCACTAAAAACGGGGCGTCTAATATTAAATATAAATGCACTTAAGCCTGTTGGTTGCTGATGTGAAAGCTCAACCTTTTTGATTAGACCTGCATCAAGAGCTGCCCCGCTGTAGGCACGTGCCCATAACTTTGCTGTGTTCTCAATTCTCCAATCTAGCTCATGGGCCTTGAATGCCTCTAAGGCCACCGTAGAGTCCCGATAATAATCAATACGCACTATATCAAAATTATAACGCCCACGATTAACTGGCAAATTTTTTCCCCAGTAATTAGAAATACGCTTATAGGAAATGGTTCGCCCCGCATCGAAGGCATGCACTTTATAAGGGCCACTGCCTAAAATTGGTTCCAACGTCGATTTCTGAAAATTATTATTCTTGAAGTATATTTTGGGTATAATAACGAGTTGCCCCATGATCAGTGGCAACTCCCAATTATTGCCGTTTGCAAAAGAAAATCTAACACGTCGAAACCCTAAATCATCAGCTCTTATTACATTTCTATAATACGCTCTGTAAAATGGATGACCAAATTCTAACAATGTTTCAAATGAAAAAATAACATCTGCGACAGTAATGGAAGTACCATCATGCCACTTTGCTTCTTCCCGTATTGTAAAGGTAACGGATGAACGATCAGATGGAATTTCAATATGACTTGCAATTAAGCCATATTGCGAAAACGCTTCATCTTGTGATGAAACCATTAGACTTTCAAAAGTAAGTCCAAGAAAAGCCGCAGGCAATCCCTTTAGAATAAACGGATTGAGGGTATCGTAAGTTCCAATTCTGGACAGTCTAACTAACCCACCCTTTGGTGCTTTAGGATTAACATAGTCGAAATGCGCAAACCCTTCATCATATTTAAGGCTGCCGTGCATCGCCACCCCATGTGCATAATAATTAGTCTCATTTGCATCACCAACGTTTATTGGCAAAATTAAACTGATGAACAAAATCTTAATCACACAACTGACATAACCCCTCACTTTCTGCATGCAGTTTATTTCTCCAAATTTGTGATCTCGGTTAATATATTCGCCTTATCCGTATCCAGCCACCATGTATCAATACCTAAAGAAAACGTAGGAACGATTTTGGGTTTACCAAACTTGTTCCAATAGACTAGATGATGCGACCCCTTGAACCATTGCGGTATGATATAATGTCCCCAAAGTAGCACCCTATCCAGCGCTCGAGCTGCTACTTTCATGGATTCACGATCTTTAGCTGATAGAACCTTCAAAATTAAATCATCAACTACGGGGTCATTAATACCTGAAGAATTAAATGTTCCAGGTTGATCTGCAGATTCAGATCCGAAATAATTCCATAATTCTGCACCTGGAGAAAGCTGTTGTATAAAACGCCGCGTAGTAATATCAAAATCGTGGGTCTCAAGCCTTTTTATGTATTGAGATGGATCAACTAACCTTAAACTCACGGTAATACCTAGGCGTTCAAGATTACTCTTAAAAGGCCCGAAAACTCTTTCAAATGTCGGAGAAAAATAAAGAATTTCAAGTGTTAGATTCTTGCGAGAGATCTTGTGAACGCGCTTACCATCAACAAGTTGCCAATCCGCCTCCTTAAGCAGGTTTGCAGCCATACGCAGGTTTTTCCTGTTCCTACCAGTACCATCGGTTTTAGGAGGTACGAATTGCCTATTAAATACTTCTTCAGGTATTTCTCCTCTGTAGATTTCAAGAAGGTCTAGTTCATCGCCCGTGGGAAGACCCCTTGCGGCCAGATCGGAGTTCTCAAAATAACTCGCCATTCTGTTATAGAGGCCATAGAAAATATTTTTGTTAGTCCATTCATAATCAAATGCCAAAGACAATGCCTCTCGAACTCGCGTGTCTTTAAATTTTTCACGACGTGTATTGATAAAAAAAGCCTGAACGCCAGAAGGTGTGTTATCCCTTAACACCTCTTGAAGCATAAGCTTATTTTCAACAGCTGGTATATTGTAAGCTGTCTTCCATGTCTTTGAAGTAAATTCCTCATGCCAATCAAACTCTCCTGCTTTTAACGCCTCTACCATTATCGTACGATCCCGATAATAGTCCCAGGTCATCTCATTAAAATTATGCCTACCCACGTTCACTGGTAAATCTCTTGCCCAATAATCTGATACTCGGCCATAAACAATACGTCTTCCAGGGTCGATACTTTTGATTTGATACGGGCCACTGCCCAGAGCAGGGACTAAAGTTGTACTATTAAAGTCATTCTTTTTATAATAATTCTTTGAAATTATATTCAACGTTCCGATTAACATTGGGAGTTTGTGGTTGTCAGTATTCCCAATTTGAAACTCAACCTCATATGTAGATAACTTTTTAACTCCTATTACATCATTGAAAAGGAGCTGATAACTTGGGTGTCCCTTTTCCATCAACGTCTCAAAAGTGAAAACTATGTCCTCTGCAGTTATTGGCGTTCCGTCATGCCAACGCGCTTTCTTATTTAAGACAAAACGTACCCACGAACGATCATCTGCCAACTCAACAGATTTTGCGATTAACCCATACGCCGTATCTGGTTCATCCATTGCTGGACTTAGAAGACTATCAAAAGGAAGATCTGCACCAGCTGCTGCTATACCTTTCAAAATAAAAGGGTTCAAGTTGTCAAAAGTTCCCACTGTAGCAAATCTAATTTTTCCCCCTTTCGGAGCGGATGGGTTCACGTAGTTAAAGTGTTTAAAATCAGATGTATAATTAAAATTTCCATACAACGATAACCCATTCGATTGCTTACCCATTTTAGCTAAAACTAAAGAGGATGGCAGAATTAAAAGAAAAATTAATAAGATCAAATAACGCATGTTCTCTTTCCCTGAACCATTAATGAGACAAATTACAACCTTATAGGGATCATAAATTGTACATCTATTTTCGCCAACTGTACTGGACGGATATGAGCCAACGTTCCATAATCAGGCATATGAATAGTTATCCTAAAAAAGGTGGCCCCATCCAGCGTATTATTCCGCCGGGCGACAACAAACATCGTTTGGTCTGCGAACAATGTGGATACATACAGTATGATAACCCTAAGATTGTTGTTGGTGTAGTAGCAACTTGGAAGAACAAAATATTACTTTGCAAACGAGCAATAGAACCACGTACTGGGTATTGGACATTGCCGGCCGGTTATCTTGAGCTAAATGAAGGTACGGAAGATGGCGCAAAAAGAGAGGCAAAAGAAGAAGCAGGTGCAGAATTAAAATTAAATGCCTTACTTGCTGTCTACAATATTCAACGTTTGAGCCAAGTCCAAATAATCTATAGAGCCGACCTAATAAATGACAAAATTTGCCCGGGTGCAGAAAGTGAATCAGTAACATTATTCCCGATAACTGACATTCCGTGGAAGAATTTAGCCTTCCCCTCTGTTAGTTGGGCTATAAAGCAACATGACTCCGTTAAAGGCCTTTCGGTTTTTCCGCCATTTACAAATCCTCATGGAGAAAGTGGCGACTACTAAGAGAACATTCGCTAATTTATTATAGATAATTTTTTCAAGTTTCAATATTCATGAGTGCCTCCGCAAATTGCTTTGGCTCAAAAGGCCTAAGGTCTTCTATTCCTTCTCCCACTCCCAAAGCAAATACTGGCAAAGCAAACCGTTCTGCCAGTGCAACTAAAACCCCCGCCTTGGCAGACCCATCAAACTTGGTAACGATTAATCCATCTATATCAATAGCTTCACGAAATTGCTCTACTTGACTGTGTGCATTCTGCCCAGTTGTTGCATCCAGAACGAGAACTGTTGTATGAGGCGCAGTCTGGTCAATTTTTTTAAGAACACGAGTAATTTTCTGCAATTCTGCCATTAAATTTGCTTTGTTTTGCAGTCGACCAGCAGTATCAATCAGTAATATATCAGCTCCGTCAGATTTAGCCTTATTTAAAGCCTCATAGGCTAAACCTGCTGGATCGCCACCCAATTTTTCCAGTGCTATCACCGGACAACCTGAACGATCCCCCCAGATCTTTAATTGCTCAGTGGCGGCCGCTCGAAAAGTGTCTGCAGCGGCAAGCATGACATTTAAACCAGCAGCGCTATATTGGCTGGCGAGCTTACCCACTGTGGTGGTTTTTCCCGTACCGTTTACCCCAGCAAACAAAACTACATGAGGTTTAGCATTTTGTTTAATAGATAAACATTTTGCTACTGGTTCCAGTGTAAAAGCGATTTCCCGAGAAAGAGCCAAGCGAACTTCCTTCTCAGTGATATTTTTCCCAAACCGTTCTTGAGATAGCTTGGAAACTAGCTCAGACGCCATTGCAGCTCCCATATCGCCTAGGATCAGCAACTCTTCTAGACTTTCCAAGGCCTCTTTATCCAAATACCCTCGAGAAAATATACTAGATATACCCAACCCGAAACTGGCTGAGGTTTTTCCCAATCCTGCTTTAAGTCGACCAAACCATTTGTGTTGAATAGCATTGCCTCTTTTGTTCATTTTACAGCCTCAGCAATCAAATGCTGGCCATCATATTCTCTCGCTATTACCTCTACTATATCTCCAATTTGCCCGGTTTCATTCTGAAATTGGACAGGGGAATAATGTTGGCTTAAACCTCTGTTAGCCTTCTCCATTAGCACTAGTTGAACCTTATTTAATTGTGACTGGAGAAAACTCTCTGCTGTAATTTTTCCCACATGACGAAGTTTTTGGGCTCTTCCTCGCACGATTTTTCCCGACAGTTGTGGCATCCGAGCAGCGGGGGTTCCTCTACGAGGAGAGTAAGGAAAAACGTGCAACCACACTAATTCTATTTCCTGTACTAGATTTAGCGTATTTGAAAACATTTCCTCAGTTTCCGTTGGGAACCCTGCTATAAGATCAGCTCCCAATACAATATCCGGTCGCAGCAACCTAAGCTCCTGGCAAATTTTCAGAACCGTCGCTCTGTTATGTCGTCTCTTCATTCTTTTCAATATAACATCATCACCCGACTGTATGCTTAAATGGATATGAGGCATGAACCGAGTTTCAGTGCTAATAATTTCTTTTAAATCAGCATCAATTTCAGCAGGATCAATTGAAGAAACACGAAGCCGAGCCAACTCAGGGACTTCCCTCAGTATAGTAGCAACCATATGTCCTAAATTTGGTGAGTCCTTTAAATCGTAGCCATAAGCTGAAATATCTACGCCAGTTAAAACCACTTCTTTATAACCCGCAGAAGATAAAACCCGTGCTTGCTTAACTATTTGATCTATAGGGACACTACGACTATTTCCACGGCCATAGGGGATTATACAAAACGTACATCGATGATCACAGCCGTTTTGAACTTGAATAAAAGCACGCGCTCTACCATCAAACCCTGAAATCATATGGGGAGCCGTCTCGTGCACCGACATAATATCATTAACAACTATTGACTTATTTTTTTCTGAGAGAAACCTAGATATGCGAAGCTTTTCAGCATTCCCAATTACAAGATCCACTTCAGGCATGGTAGAATACGTATCCGGATTTATTTGAGCTGCACAACCTGTTACAACAATTCGAGCATCAGGCCGTTCTCGCCTAGCTCGTCTAATAGCCTGCCTTGCCTGCCGCTCAGCTTCTGCAGTAACCGCGCAAGTATTTATAATGACAGTGTCATCAACGGATGCAAATTTCGTTTGTTCTCTTATAACTTCTGACTCAAATGCATTCAACCGACAACCAAAAGTTTTTACTTCAACTTGTGTCATGCTAGAAGACCCATAAAACTAGTTGATACTGGCCCAGTCATGCAAACTTGGCCGTCGTCTAGCCAATCTACCTCTAACGCACCTCCGTCAAGGACAACGGTTGCTGAACGGCCAGTTATTAGTGTTCTCCTGACAGCAGCTACAACAGATGCGCAAGCTCCACTTCCACAAGCATTTGTCAGACCTACTCCTCGCTCCCACACACGAAGGCGTATGCTATTTTGACCCTGAATTTCTGCAATACCTATGTTAGCCCTATTTGGAAATAAAGGATCCGCCTCCAAACCAGGGCCGAGCTCTTCTATATCGACTGTCTCTATGTTATTTACAAAAAATACGGCATGTGGATTACCTACATTAACCGCCACTGGATTTTTTAAAACGCCAGCGGCCAGATCAAGAGAGAGCGTGTCCATTTCACGAGAAAGTGGTATTTCGTTCCAATTAGTTCTGGCCTTACCCATATAAACCTTTACTTTACCAGTTCCAGCAGCTTCAGCTTTTAAAAGACCAGCCACAGTTTCAATAATTGTCTCAGAATCTCCGCTTTCTGACATTACCATAGCAGCAACACAACGAGCACCATTGCCGCAAGCCTCCGCTTGACCTCCATCTGCATTCCAAATGCGCATAAATACTTCAGCTGAAGATTTTAATGGTTTACGTAACTCTAAAACTTGGTCGCAACCTACCCCCAAACGCCGATTTGATATGGTTCTTATTCTATCAGCATCAAGTAAAATTTCGCCTTCTCGTGCATCCACGATGACAAAATCATTTCCAAGTCCGTGCATTTTGATAAACGGAAGTTCACTCATAATTAGCTTTATATGACCCCGCACGTGCGGAGGTCTAGAAGAATTAAAAAAAATATCCCAAATACTCTAAGTTTGTCACCCTTGACTATAGTTTCTCATAGGAATAGTCTCCCCTTCAGTTCTTGAATTTTTGTTAATTAATAGACCTCTAACGAGGTACGTCAGTCCACGAGTTTCGTGCACTGGCGCTTTTTTCGTTCGTCTAGGGATAATTGATCTTGTTTGAAAACCTTTCCAAACGTCTCGGTGCAACACTAAATAGTTTGACACGACATGGCGCTCTGACTGAGTCAGATATATCTTCTGCAATGAGGGAAGTACGCGTTGCACTTTTAGAAGCAGACGTTTCGCTTCCGGTAGTTAAAAAATTTATAGAAGAAACTAGTGCTGACGCCATAGGCAAGGATGTTCTTAGAAGTGTAACACCGGGACAGCAAGTTATAAAAATTGTTAACGATCATCTCGTAAAAATGCTTGGTGGTGCAGATTCAGTTTCTATCAATTTAGCTGCAGAACCCCCAGCTTCTATTCTAATGGTTGGTCTTCAAGGATCCGGCAAAACAACTACCAGTGCAAAATTAGCTAAGGTAATAAGCGAAAAAGATAGGAAGAAAACTTTGCTTGTTTCTCTGGATACAAGAAGACCTGCCGCAATGGAACAACTAGCAATTTTGGGTCAGCAAGCGAATATCGACACCCTAGATATAGAGGCAAACCAAAGTCCCATTGAAATAACTAAAAGAGCATTAAATACAGGCCGGAAAAACGGGTATGACATCATCATATTTGATACAGCTGGGCGCCTGCATGTAGATGAAAAGCTAATGTCTGAAGTCATGTCTATTCGCAAATTGGCAAATCCCGTAGAAACACTTTTGGTGGCCGATGCGCTTACTGGACAAGATGCTGTAAATGTAGCAGAGAAGTTTAAGGAAAGCGCTGATATTACTGGGATAGTTCTTACCCGGGTAGATGGCGATGGTCGAGGTGGAGCTGCTCTTAGCATGAGAGCTGTGACTAAATGCCCGATAAAACTGATTGGGGTAGGAGAAAAACTTGACGCCATAGAAGTATTCCATCCTGATCGAATTGCATCACGTATTCTTGGCATGGGTGACGTCGTTAGTCTGGTGGAAAAAGCTCAGGAATCTATTGATGAGAATGAAGCGAAGGTCATAGCAAAAAAATTACAGAAAGGTAAATTTGACTTAAATGACCTTTCATCTCAACTCGATCAAATGCGCCGTATGGGTGGTATGGACGGGCTTCTTGGCATGTTGCCTGGCGTCGGGAAAATAAAACGCCAAATGGCCAACGCTAATGTTGATGAAAAAGCGTTGGATCGAATGCAAGCAATTATAGGTTCCATGACTGTTTTAGAGCGAAGTAGGCCAAAAAATATAAATGGCTCCCGCAAAAGACGAATTGCTTCAGGTTCGGGAACTAGCGTACAAGACGTAAACCGTTTGCTTAAACAATTTAAGCAGATGAACATTATGATGAAACGAGCTGGAAAGCTTGGTCAGAAAGGTCTTATGAGATCCGGAATGGCGGGCTTGTTACCACCTCAATAATTCCACTTAATTACCTGGAACATATTTAAGAGAGAGGATAATAAAGAGCATGGCATTGAAAATTAGGCTTTCCCGAGCAGGCGCAAAAAAACGTCCGTTCTACCGTATAGTCGTTGCAGACACTCGTAGTCCACGAGACGGCCGTTTTATTGAACGTCTTGGTACCTATAACCCGATGCTACCAAAAGATGCTCGTAGAGTAACTTTGGAAGAAGACCGCATTCGACATTGGATTGGGGTTGGCGCCAAGCCTTCCGATAGAGTTGCACGGTTTCTGGGGCAAGCAGACATTATCCCTATGCCAGAACAAAGAAATAACCCCCAAAAAGCAAAACCCAAAGCTAAAGCGCAGGCACGACTTGATGAAGAACGTGAAAAATCTAAAAGTTTAGCTGATGACGGTGATCAGAACACAAAGGACACATCAAGTAGTGACCAGGAGGAACCTGCAAAGGAAGAGGCTGCAGGTGCTGCTGAGGAAGCCGACGCCGCGGAACCTGCAAAGGAATAAATTGCAAATGTTTGTAAAAAAACTGGAAATTATCAGAATAAACGAGAAAATGTAAAATAAAATAAGGATCAAAAATGGATCCACGTAAAAAGTTAAAAAAAGGTGCTCCTGATAATACAAACGGAGCTAGCACACTCTCGAGAAAAACGCCTGAAGGGTTAGTTTGCCTTGGTGTAATTCTCGGTGCACATGGAGTACGAGGTTCTGTCAGAATTAAAAGTTTTACATCAAATCCCCGTGATATAGCTTCCTACGGGCCTTTGCGTAGCCAAGACGGTAAACATAATTTTTACATCACAATACGAGGTGTTTCTCGCGGTGCTATATTAGCTGAAATAGCAGATATTACCCACCGCGCTCTAGCCGAACAGCTCTCCGGAATTAAACTATTTATTGAACGAGAATCTTTACCACCTACAGAAGATAACGAATTTTATCATGCTGACCTAATTGGGCTTCTTGTACGAACTTTAGATGGAGAAGAATTCGGAAAAATAAAAAATATTTTGGATCATGGTGCCGGAGATATTATAGAAGTTCAACGTTCAGATGCTCAGTCCGTTTTTTTCCCATTTACCCGAGAAGTGGTACCAAAGATTGATGTATTAAGAGGATATATGACAATTGCACCTCCATCAGAAACCGATGCAACTTTATTTAAAGAGATAGAACAACCATGAATTTTGGAAACTGTGCTTCAGACATTGAAAGTAAGAATATTAAGACAGCATGGAGTACTACAATATTAACTCTGTACCCAAATATGTTTCCTGGGCCGTTAGCCCATTCTCTTGCTGGGCGTGCTCTCAAAAAGGGCATCTGGTCTCTTACAACAATTAATATTCGAGATTATGCTAAAAGTACTTATAAATCAGTTGATGACGAACCATTTGGGGGTGGTCCTGGTATGGTGATGCGACCTGACGTGCTGGCAAGTGCCATAGATGCATCGATAACTGATCATTTTGCACCTCTAATTTACTTAACACCACGTGGCAAACCATTAAAACAATCGCGTATAAAAGAGATTTCTGAAGGAACAGGCGTCAACTTAATTTGTGGGCGTTTTGAAGGAATTGACGAAAGAATTTTTCGACGCAGGCATATAGAGGAAATCAGTATTGGGGATTATGTACTTTCGGGTGGAGAGATCGCCGCCCTAAACATAATTGATGCTTGCGTAAGGTTGTTACCGGGCGTAATTAATACAGCTAAGTCTCTAGCGGAAGAAAGTTTCGCAAATGGATTGTTAGAATATCCCCAATACACAAGACCAAGATACTTTGAGGGAGAAGAAGTGCCAGAAGTTCTGCTCAGCGGTAATCATGCAAGAATTCAGTCTTGGCGCCAGAGTCAGGCCAAAAAAATTACGCGAGAAAGGCGATCCGACTTATGGGCTGAGCGAAACAGTAACTGTTTAACTACAAGGATAAAATAATGAATATTATTGAACAATTGAACCGGGAAGCAGTTCAAAAACTAACTGCTGAACGAGAAGTTCCAAAATTCTCGCCAGGAGACTCTGTTCGCGTTCATGTAAAGGTCGTAGAAGGTACTCGAGAACGGATCCAAGTATTTGAGGGTGTCTGTATTGCTAGGAAAAATCGTGGGCTTAACTCATCCTTTACTGTACGGAAAATTTCCCACGGCGAAGGAGTGGAACGAATATTTCCATTACACTCTCCTCGTATTGCAGAGATTGAGGTGATAAAACGAGGTTTGGTTCGACGGGCTAAATTGTACTATCTGCGTGGCAGGAGAGGAAAATCTGCTCGTATTCGAGAAAGACGCGATGAACGCCCTCAGGCCACAGCTAAATCAACCAACTCTTCTAAAAGCACCGCTACTAAATAAAACTTAAAACAATTTATGTTAAGCACTCTGTAAAGAAATCTGAGATGGCGAATAAAAAAACTCTGTTTGACAAAATATGGGACAGCCACGTCGTAGCAGAAAATGATGATGGAACTCACCTGCTTTATATTGACATGCATTTGACGCATGAGGTTACAAGTTGGCCAGGGTTCGAAAATATGCGAGTAAATGGCAGGCGTTTAAGGCGCACTGATGCTATTCTTGCAGTACCAGATCATGTAATTCCAACTATAGGTAGGTTAAATGGAATTGCAGATGATTCAGCTAGAATACAATTTGAAACACTAATTAAGAATTGCGAAGAGTTCGGTGTGCCGTTAATTCCGCTGCTAGACGAACGACAGGGTATTGTACACATTATTGGGCCAGAACAGGGGGCTACACAACCAGGTATCACAGTTGTTTGCGGAGATAGTCACACGGCGACCCATGGCGCGTTTGGCTGCCTTGCGTTTGGCATTGGTTCCAGTGAAGTTGAACATGTACTATCTACCCAAACCCTAATCCAAAAAAGACCTAAGAATATGCTTATATCGATTGATGGCGTATTGCCTTTAGGGGTAACTGGAAAAGATATGATTCTAGCTATTATTGGTGCGATAGGCACTGCCGGTGGGACAGGTCACGTCATTGAATATGTTGGATCTGCGATAAAAGAATTATCGATGGAAGGACGTATGACTGTATGCAATATGACAATTGAAGGTGGCGCTCGAGCGGGGCTAATCGCTCCTGATGACGTTACCTTTGAATATGTTAAAAATAGGCCACTTGCTCCCTCTCCAGAAGATTGGGCGACTGCCGTTGCATATTGGCAAACGCTGCCTTCAGACGAAGGAGCTGTTTATGATAAACAAATTTCCATCGACGCAAACAATATTGCGCCGCAAGTTACATGGGGTACGAGTCCGGAAGATGTTGCACCTGTAGACGGACATGTTCCTGATCCAACGAAAGTTGATGACCCTAAAAAGCGGGAAGCTATCCAACAAGCTCTCGACTATATGGGACTAAAGGCCAACCAGCATATATCAGATATAAAAATTGACCGTGTATTCATAGGTTCTTGCACCAATGGCCGTATTGAGGACATACGGGCTGCCGCAACAATTGCTAAAGGAAAGAGGCTCTCGCCAGGCGTTAGTGCGATGGTTGTTCCGGGTTCAGGTCTCGTCAAATCTCAGGCAGAATCTGAGGGTTTAGATAAAATTCTTATTGAAGCAGGTTTTGAGTGGAGGGATCCCGGATGCTCAATGTGTATAGCTATGAACGGAGACATTTTAGAAGCTAATGAAAGATGTGCATCTACCTCCAACCGAAACTTTAAAGGCCGTCAAGGCCGCGACAGCCGAACACACCTTGTGAGCCCTGCAATGGCTGCCGCTGCAGCTATTAAAGGGCATTTTGTTGATATTCGCGACATGGTTTAAAATATTAAAAGTAAAGATATGAAAAAATTTGTGACACTTAATGGACCTGTAGCTCCACTCCAATTAATCAACATTGATACAGATCAAATAATTCCAAAACAATACCTGAGCGCCATAAGTAGAGCAGGCCTAGGTAAAGGGTTATTCCACGATTTCCGATATAAACCAAACGGGCAAGAAAAAGGTGATTTTATCCTTAATCTCAAACCGTACCGAAATGCTAAAATTCTCTTAGCCGGTGATAACTTTGGCTGTGGTTCAAGCCGAGAGCACGCCCCTTGGGCATTAGATGACTTTGGAATCAGATGCGTAATTGCACCGGGATTTGCAGATATATTCTTCAACAATTGTGTCAAAAACGGCATATTACTAATTAACATGCCTGAAACTCAAGTTACCGAGTTAGCAGGTCTCGCAGCAAATCCAGATTCTTGCGTCATGTCAGTTGATCTCAAGGAACAAAATATTACTACCAAGAACGGTTTGCAGATAGGTTTTGATATTGAAACTTTCCGCAAACATCGGCTTTTAAATGGGTTGGACGATATCGAAATTACTTTACAGAAAGAAGCTGATATTAAAATTTTTGAGTCGAAGCAGAAGCAAGCAATGCCATGGTTATATCGAGAAACTAGCAGAATAAACTCCGGCTGATAATATGCTACAAAATAGAAAAATTTTAATGTTAGCTGGCGATGGTATTGGGCCAGAAGTAATGAATGAAGTAAAAAAAGTCATTGCTTGGATGCAATCAAATAAAGGAATAGAATTTGACATTCAAGAAGGGCTAGTTGGAGGCGCCTCTTATGACCAACAAGGCACACCTCTAACCAATCAAACGATGGAAGATGCACTTTCTTCTGACGCAGTTTTATTTGGTTCAGTTGGAGGGCCTAAGTGGGATAACGTAAAACGTGAACACAGACCTGAAGCAGGACTGCTTCGTTTAAGAAAAGAAATGGATTTATACGCTAATCTCAGACCAGCATCAGTTTTTGACGCTCTTGTTCAAGCTTCAACTTTAAAAGAAGAAATCATTTCTGGGTTAGATTTAATGATCGTACGTGAGCTCACAGCGGGTGTATATTTTGGGACACCTAGAGGAATCGAAGAATTAGAAGACGGCACTAAGCGAGCATTTGACACAGAAACATATACTGAGACCGAAATTGTTCGGGTCGCTCGAGTAGCGTTTGAACTGTCAAAAAAACGTAGCAACCGATTTCATTCTGTGGAAAAAGCAAACGTAATGGAATCTGGCGTGTTCTGGCGTAATGTAGTTAGTAGTCTGCATCAATCCGACTACCCAGATGTAGAACTGCAACATATGTATGCCGATAACTGCGCTATGCAGCTAGTTAGAAACCCCAAACAATTTGACGTAATTGTAACCAACAACCTGTTCGGAGATATCTTGTCTGATTGTGCAGCTATGCTTACAGGGTCTCTTGGCA
>CAYRUX010000206.1:0-8849 GCA_964427515.1 uncultured Rhizobiaceae bacterium | reverse complement strand
GTTTGGAGTATGGGGAGGTAAAAGTGTCACAGGTAATGATTGTAACTGGCGGGGGCCGTGGCATTGGAGCTGCTATCTCCCGGGGTGCGGGCGCGCGCGGGTACTCGGTTGCCGTAAATTATACAAAAGCAAAGGACCGTGCCGAGGAGGTTGTTTCTGATATTGAGAAGGCCGGAGGGCGTGCGATCGCTGTACAAGCAGATATGGGCAGTGAGGATGACGTCATTCGTCTACTCGATGTCGTGGATCGGGAACTCGGAACGGTGTCTGCGATTGTGAACAACGCTGCAACAGACTACGTAACTATGATCCAAGATATGGAACTTGAAGGCCTTCAACGTGCGTTTTCGGTAAATGTATTCGGGCTTTTCATCATAGCTCGGGAGGCGATAAAACGGATGTCGACTAAGCTGGGAGGGCAGGGTGGCTCAATCGTGAATGTGGGCTCAATTTCTGCTCGTTACGGTGGATTTCCGGGTGATGTTACCTATGCCTCTTCTAAGGGTGCGGTTGATTCTTTTACCAAGGGCTTGGCACACGAGTATGCCGAGCACGGTATTCGCGTGAATTGTGTTCGGCCTGGACTTATCGCCACCGATATTTGGAAGACTACAATCGGCATTGAGGCTGCAATTGAACTTGGCAAGACTGGCTCTATGCTGAAACGCATTGGTGAGCCAGAGGAGATCGCGGGTATGGTGCTCTGGCTCTGCTCAGACGAGGCATCATACGTTACTGCTGCGATCTACGATGTTGACGGTGGCCGTGGGAATAGACCGGCTTAGACAAATCTTTTGAAAGGGGGGTTGCGTTAAACAGGAGTTTCAAAAAATTGGGTAAAAAATGTAGGTCGGTCTGTTGTGTATACCAATTTCACTACGAGGGAACAGACTCAACCAACTCAATCATTACATCGGTTATCACATTTTTAAAAGATATCTTAAATTAACTTCGCATTAGTAAAAATTATTGACCCATATTATCTACTTCTATGAGAAGGTCTACAATTCGGTTTGCTTTCTTATCATCCTCGACTCGATAAACCATTGTTGAACCCGGAACAATTGACTGTGGATTCATAATATATTGCTTCAACATAGCTGGCTTCCACCTTCCTTTCTTTGCGGATAGCGCATCGCTATAAATAAAATTATCGCTCGCTATCTTTCGGGAAAACAAATAACTGAGAGAAGGAGCCATATGTGTCTTATTCGTAAAACCAAAATGATGGCATTGTAAACACGGTTTAATTAAAGGGAGTGTTTTTGCATCCTTCACTACTTCGACACTCGGCCCTGAGGTTCGTTTATTACCCTCAAGAAACTCTGACTCAACTGACAAAAATATTAGCGTGGAATCATCCGTCCATAGAACTAACTTAGAATCATTAGTCTCTTCAATATCTCTTATTCTTGTCCCTATCCAAATTTGTTCCACGAACTCGGCACGCAAATCTTTGTCAACTCTTGTTCTAAATATTGACTGCGCTTTTAAACTAGAGATTACGATGTCATTGACCCAAGTCTTATGAAAACCTCTAATTTGCAACAAATTTGAAATAGCTATAGACGGTACCCATGCAAATACCGGGCGATTAAAATTATCATGACGGCCCGGCTCTCCATACATCCAACTGTAACCAGTGTACTCCACTCCGTGAGTTTCATGGGGCCAGCCATAATTGCCACCTTTAACAATAAGGTTCAACTCATCGCCACCCTTAGGGCCATGCTCTGTCTGAAATATTTTACCATCTTGCGTCGCGAACAACCCTTGCGACACTCTATGTCCTTTTGAAAAAATTTCTTGTTCGCCTGTCAATTTATTTACTTCAATTACCTTCCCCTGTAGTAAGGATTCATCTTCAGCAGTAAATAAGCCGTTTGGTTGACGCTCTTCTCCAAATTCAGCGTATTGAGAATAATGACTAAACGTAATCAAAAACCTGTTATCTGGAAGTAGCGCTAATCGACCAGCATGATTTCCGTGAGTCATCTGGCTCTCCCAAATCTTATCTACTGGAGCATCATGAAATTTATCTAACCTAATCCGGCCAACCATTGTTCGATGATTGGTGTAAATATCAGCGGCGTCAGGATAGTATATATCGTACGCTATATAAGCATAATTTGAATCATCATTTTTATCGCATGCAACATCTAGAACCTTAAAAAACCTTCCGTTCAATTCCTTCTTAAATGTATCTACTGATACATAACCCTGAATAGTCATTGAACTTAGTTCGACTAAAACCCCATTTCCAACACTGTCGAATGCCACCAAGGACGACCCACTAATGCATATTCCACCCTTCGGTCCTTTGACAGGCTGGTCACCAAAATCATCAAGAGAACCAATGTCAACAACAGTTGCGAGTATCGGGAGCGTAAGACTTTCAAGCACCCGACGGTCAGTCACCAAATCTAATAATTTTAGTCCAATAGAACGTTTATTTGTATCCAATGGTGCTGCCGACGACACTTCAATTTGATCATGAAGCTGCCGCGCGTTACGACCCTCTAGCAATACCGTGGCAATATGTTTAATTTCGGGATATGGGAATATTGCATGACGGTGTGACGCTATACCATAGATATAGCTAATAATAATTATTACGATAACAGAGATACAGGTGAGTAAAATTTTCTTACGTCGCATGATATATTTCGTTAACATCTAAATGTTCCGATTGTAAAGGACTGTTTGGGTAATCTCTTGAGGTCAAAACCTCCAACGAGAAAAAGACGAGAGATTTCCTAGATGGACTCGTGAAACAGGTCGTAGTTTATCCCGAATATGGGAAAGATCGGGACGGTAAGGGGGTTCAACAGACAATCAGACACACGAATTGAAAATAGGTTCCCCTTTTCCGTATGTGGGTGACACTCTCGTTAAGTACCAGCAAACCTCGAATATAACCTTTAGTATACGTTGCAATATTAAAACAGGTGAACCGTGAAATTAGATTATAATACTGCGCGTAAATATCTTTTAAAACGCGATCCCATGCTTAAAAATGTACTTGCAGCATATAGTCCTGCAAACAAAAATAGCACATTGTCAAACTACACGCGTTTGATTCAAATTATAGTAGGACAGCAATTATCCGGCGCTGCTGCGAAAACTATTTTCACCAGACTAACCGATCTAATTGGGGATAATTTCTCTCCTAATGATTTGTTAAACATTGACGAAGAAGATTTCTTACAAATTGGAATTTCACGTGCCAAAGTGAATTATACTCAATTGATTTCTTTACACTTGAAAAGTAACCCTAATTATTTTTTAGAATTAGATACTCTTAACAGTTCGGAAAAAATATTAGAATTGACAAAATTCAAAGGTGTCGGGATTTGGACAGCATCTATTTTCACAATGTCATCGGATCTCACATCAGATGTTTTTGCTTATGGTGACGGAACGCTTAATAGAGTAATCCAAGAAATTTACCAAATAGACAAAAATAAATTTGATAAGACTCTGGAAACTATAGTTTCAAAGTGGGAACCATACAAAACTTTGGTGTGTAACGCGATGTGGAATTATAACGATACTGTTCTAAATCAAGCGCGAAAACGCATTTGACCGTCGGCTTCGAAGATTGGCAGTTCTGTTTTAAGATCAGAGGTATGTATATCGTTTAATAATTTTGCCAAAGAAAGTCCAATAGCGTAGCCAAGGTTGACTGGGACAGCATTTCCGATTTGCTTGTATTGGGAGTTGGAAGAGCCACAAAACTCCCAACTGTCAGGAAAAGTTTGAATGCGTGCATATTCCCTTACTGTAAGAGGCCTGGTATCTTCTGGATGGCATCTCTCAGTTTGTTTTTGCGCGGGAGCGCAGGTTAAAGTTAGACTAGGCTCATCCCAAGATAACCGTCTTGCCACACCAGTTTTGCCTCCTCCCAGATGATAACTCCCTTTCATAAACTCTTTCTGGAGTTCATCCGGCAAATCTTTCCAATACCCTCCTTGAGGAACTAGTGACAAAATTTCTTTTTTTCTTGCTGGGTAAGATTGTCCGCATGACTCTGGCGTATCTTGATTGAAAAGTTGCCCACTCTTTAACGCATCCCTTAACGTAAAAATCGTACCATGTTTTGGTGGGTATTCATAACGCACGAATGGTTCAAAATCATTTCTAACAGCAACAAGAATCAATCTCTCTCTCTTTTGAGGCACCCTGTGAAAAATCGCCTTACAAACTTCATCACCAACTAATGTGTAACCTAGTTCAGAAATAACGGCACGAATAGTATTAAAAGTTCGTCCATTATCATGTGATAATAAACCTTTGACATTTTCCGCCACAAAGATTTTTGGGTTTACTTCTTGAACTGTTCGAGCAAATTCATAAAACAAAGTCCCACGAGTGTCATCGAATCCTAATTTATTGCCCGCATAAGAAAATGCCTGGCAGGGAAACCCACCAGAAACCATATCTATTTTGTTGTGAAAATCTTTAAAGCTTACTTTGGCAATGTCTTCGTTTACAATGTTCCAGTTTGGTCTATTCAGTTTGAGCGTGTTAGCGGCATCTTTCTCTATCTCATTAACAAGCAAGCTTTTGAAACCAGCGCCCTCTAGACCGAGAGCAAGTCCCCCACAACCTGCAAACAATTCAATAATGTTGTAGGTTTTTAGAGGTTCATTTCTAGTAAATGAGTCCCACTTGTTTTCAAACAAAAACTTGCACTCCGGAAATTTTTCCAGAGACTCCTTAGTAATAAACTTAAGAGATGACTTCGCATCGCAATCAACAGAAATTTTCCCAGATTTAACCCAACTTTGCACCACCCTTTTGCTCGTTCCCAAGATATCCGCAAAAATTGGTATCGAAATTTTTCTTTCCATAAATTACGCACTTTCAGAAATTACGGTTCTTAAAATTGGGGGCAGAAATCTTGAACACCAAAATAACTTCATCAGATTTTAGTTGTACGTTTTATGGTAAATGAAACCTGCAGATTCTCCAATATTTTCATGCTGACCCTCTGCCCGATTTGGATCCATTGTCGTTTAACCAGTCAGTGATCACTTTAAACGTCCAACCTTTGTCTCTAAAACCTAAGACTGTATCGTGAAAAAATCCTTGCTGATTGGAGTAGGGCGCAACCCAAAGTTTCAATGTGCGCAGGTTTACGTCGAAGGTTAAATAGGTAACAATATCGCTCGAGCACCCCCTAACGAAATTATTTGGTGACATTTGAGTAAGTAGGTCTATTCCTTACTTAGAAAACCTACAATCACTCTTCAAAATAGTTCTGTCGACAACTTCCATACTGAAGCCTGATCGCACCTCTGTCTCCTCACTCTCTACTAGTGCAAAAACGCAGGAGCATACTAGCGCCATTCTGTGCATCGCTCCAGATCACGCAATAAGCATCACTTGCACAGGTTGCTGTAAATCTCTGCTATGCTTCCAATCAGGGCACCTCTTTTGAAAACTTCTTGCCACTTTTGTTCCGCTGCTAGAATTTTTTGCTCTTTGTATTGACCTTCAATGACGGAGACCAGTTCAACACAATACTTATTCAAGAAAGCATCGGCATCTTGCTGGGTTTTAATTTCCGCATACGCTTGGCTGGCACAGAAAACTGCCACTAAAAGTGCGAGACCAATCAAGATTGCATGTGGTGTTTTCATGGCGCTTCTCCTCTGTAAAGTCCAACGGTTTCTAAAGACTAATAGTAAATAGGCAACTTACAACACCAAATGATTTTCAGCGACAAAAGAAGGGTGTCTGAAAGGATTTGGATCTATTTCTCTCTTGGAAACCCAAAATCACGCATCAAAATAGGCTTATCGACAACTTCTACTATTCTCTTTTACAAACCAATCGTTCTCTAATGAATTCACTTTAGAACGTTCTTATACTGAACCCAGTGAATATAACATCTGTAGTGGATTCTTTTATAGAAGGGAATGAAAATGATGAGTAATATTATAGTCGATGTTGCTCAGGTTATAACTAGTTTTGCCATGGTAGCATCTGTCATTTACCTTGGAATTCAAATTCGTCAAAATCGCATTATAATGAGATTACATTTTGGATATAAACTAAATGAAAGACTTTATAGAAGATATTTTGAATCTTCGCATAATGAAAATTTTGCGAAATTACTTAGTAGAAATTGGAGGGAAGAATCGTTTGAGGATCATGATTATTGGAGAATGACCCTTTGGATTCAAACTTGTCTGGTAGATATTTTTGACAGTTATGATCAGTTTAAAAACAAGGTAGTAGATGAAAGTCATTTAAATATAAGAATGCACCTAATTAAGTCGGGCATTATGGAAACAAAAATGGGTATGCCAACGTGGACATTTTGGAAACAAGGTAGGGACAAAGAGTTTGTAGAATGGTTTGAAATGAAGGTGTTTGGCAGAGTCTTGGAACAAGAGGGTGGCACCTCAAATGAGTTTGATGAATTAAATATGGTAAAAAAATAATCATTAATTCAAAACACCCTACTATCGTTGAATGAGAGTGTTTCTGGGTAATAGAAATCAACAAAGTGGCATTGAGACCTACCTTGCATTTGATTCTAAGTCCGTGCATTACGGGTAAATGCCCTGCACTTTTCAAAATGCCAATATTTCCTTTATCAAAAGAGAACCAAATTAAAAGGAAGGCGTATTAAATCCCCCACACTCCCTTAAAGACTCCCCATATAGGCCATTTCCTGTCATACTTTTGCCATGGGGAACCTGACGAGACTACTTTGCTTCACTTTTGCGATGCTGTCATTTAGCGAGGTATAGAAAATGGATATGGGATCGAAACCTGACGAAATTTCTATTTTTGCCGATGAACTTACACAGAAGATTGGCGTATTGACTCGGAGGGAAACAGAGGCTCGCATACTTGTTCCATTTTTATATGAACTTTTTAAAGAGTTTGGTGAAGAAAAAATCCTCCACGTGCTTGAGAAAACAATAAAAAACATTGCGAAGGAACAGGGAGATGGTCTATCCAAGCAATATGGTGACAGTGTTGACGCATTTTTAGATACGTTTAAGTTTTGGACACAAGATGATGCACTAGAGATCAATTTATTAGAAAAATCAGATACGAAATTAAGTTTTGATGTTACACGGTGTAAATATGCTGAAATGTACAGAGAATTAGGAATCTCTAATTTGGGAGCTGTTTTGTCTTGCAATCGAGATGCTTCTTTGATTGAAGGGTTTAATCCAACAGCATCATTGGATAGAAAAGAGACGATTATGGCTGGTGGCAAATGTTGTACTTTTAGATACACATTTAAGAAATAAATAATAATAAACTGGGATTAACACTGGACAGTTGTGTTGGTTTTGATGAGGGAATTTGATATGCAAAAACATGAAATTCTCATTGATCGTACTAAAAGACTCGCAGATGAACCCAACCTTGGTCACAACCGTTGGCACCCTGACATTCCTCCTATTCTGACCATTGATCCGGGTGATGAAGTTTTGATGGAAACTCGTGATGGTGGTGATTTGCAGGTCACGTGGAATTCCACTCTGGAAGATGTTGCAAATCTCGACCTGAATGTAATTCATCCGCTTACGGGGCCAATTTATATCAGGGGTGCTGAACCCGGAGACCTTCTGGTAGTTGACATACTGGAAATTGTGCCCGGCAAATTTGGTTTCACTCTAGCTATTCCCGGTTTTGGTTATCTGCGCGAAGTCTTTACCGAACCGTTTTTAGCTAAATGGGTGCAGACAGAGGAGGGAGCTATTTGTGAAGAAATACCGGGGGTAAGAATTCCGGGTGCACCTTTTATGGGTGTGATGGGTGTGGCTCCATCTCATGATCTTTTACAAAAGACGATTAAGCGGGAGAACGATCTATTAGATGTTGGCGGTATGGTGTTGCCGCCTTCTGCCGAGGGTGCTGTTACGAGAAATACTTTAATCAACGAAGAAGCTCTTCGTACTATGCCACCTCGAGAATATGGCGGTAACTTTGATACTAAGCAGATGACGGCTGGAACACAGGTGTATTTTCCAGTGTGGACGCAAGGCGCTCTTTTCTCAGCTGGGGATGGTCACTTTGCTCAAGGAAGCAGCGAGTGTTGTGGTACTGCGATTGAAACTAGTAATACCTTTCGCGCGCAATTTAACGTTCTCAAAGGTCAGGCAGTCAAGCGTGGTATTAGAGATGTGCACTACGCGCGCTCAACAATTGCATCAATCGGCCATGCTTCCTCTCGTGGCGGATATTATGCAACCACGGGTCTCTGTATAGAGCGAAACGGTGTCAATCGTGCGGAAGATATTAATCTGGCTACTAAAAATGCTCTTCTCAACATGATCGATCACCTAGTAGGTGAGCACGGGTTTACTCGCATGCAGGCTTATGTGATTGCGAGCGTAGGGGTTGACGTGACCATTGATGGAATAGCGGCAGTTCCGAATACCGTGGTTTCTGCAATTCTACCAAACGATATATTCGTATAATGGTTAAATCAAATTATTTGAAACTTAGGAGTGTGTAGTATGCGAAGGGCTGCGGTAATTGTACCTTTTTCTTTTGATGATGATGGACTTGCATATAGGCGCGAAGAAATGGCGCAAGTAGAGCTTGGCGGCAACATAGAATTTGACTACAAGCCCTTGAAAGCGGGAGTAAAGCATTTTTTAGGCCGGCATGATGAAATGCTCATAGAGTTTGCAATATGGGAGGCAGGTATCGCGGCTGCAGAAGAGGGATACGATGCAATTACCGTAAATACGCTTAGTGATTCAGGTGTGGCTGAGCTCCGAGCAGTATTAGATATTCCTGTCGTGTCAAATGGAAAAGCATCTTTCCTATATGCGCTGACCCTTGGAACGCGATTTTCGGTCATCGTGCAA
>CAYRUX010000205.1:0-6237 GCA_964427515.1 uncultured Rhizobiaceae bacterium | reverse complement strand
ACTTTTACAGACTTTCCTGAGGTATCTATGCTGTTGGTAACGTTATGAATTGAACTGGTAGGCTTCACTGCAAATCTTAATATAATGTCCTGTCCAGTCGATATTCCTCCTAAAATTCCACCGGCGTTATAGGATGAAAATTCCACGTCTCCAGATTCACCAATGCGCATTTCGTCTGCATTTTCTTCACCGCTGAAAGTTCCGACAGCAAATCCAGCACCTATTTCTATTCCTTTAACAGCATGAATACTCATAATTGCTGCAGCCAGATCAGCATCAAGTTTACCATAATGGGGGGCGCCTAGGCCTGTTGGGATGCCGGAAATATGAATTTCAATGACTGCACCCACTGACGATCCAGTTTTTCGTATATTGTCGAGATATATTTTCCATTCATGCACGGTGTCCGGATCCGGGCAATAGAATGGATTTTTATATATCGCATCCCAATCCCAACGAGTGTGCTCAATCTGTTTCTTTCCTAACTTTATCAAAGCACCCTTAATTGAAACATTCGAACCCAATATTTTACGCGCCACTGCACCAGCGGCTACGCGTGCTGCAGTCTCTCTCGCGCTTGCGCGTCCCCCTCCTCTATGGTCTCTAATTCCATATTTTTTGAAGTAGGTGTAGTCTGCATGACCAGGCCGAAACACTTCTCTATTTTTTTCATAATCTGTAGATCGTGCGTCTTGATTCTGGATTTGTAAAGAAATGGGAGTGCCAGTTGTTAGGTCGTCAAACACGCCTGAGAGAATCTTAACGTTGTCTGGTTCTTTGCGCTGGGTTACATATTTTGATTGTCCTGGGCGGCGTTTATCGAGAAATGGCTGGATATCTTCTTTAGTAAGAGTAAGACCCGGAGGCACTCCGTCAATTACACATCCAATAGCTTCTCCATGGCTTTCGCCCCAAGTAGTGACCCTTAGCAATCGGCCAAATGTGTTCAGAGACATGGTTTAACAACCTCTATACAACAGATATATCTGGAGCTGATGGGTTTTTCATGCCCACTATATGGTATCCACAATCGACATGATGCACTTCTCCCGTTACCCCTGCTCCGAGATCGCTTAATAAGTATACACCTGCACCGCCAACATCATCGATAGTTACATTGCGTTGTAGCGGCGCATTAAACTCATTCCATTTCAAAATGTAGAGAAAATCACCAATGCCTGAAGCAGCAAGTGTTTTTATAGGGCCAGCTGAAATTGCATTGACGCGAATATTTTCGCTACCTAGGTCTGCTGCAAGGTATTTTACGCTGGCCTCTAGTGCTGCTTTTGCAACGCCCATTACGTTATAGTGTGGCATCACACGCTCCGCACCACTATATGTCAGTGTAAGAAGACTTCCGCCGTCAGTCATTAAAGGTGCAGCTCGTTTGCAAAGTGCTGTAAATGAGTAACAAGATATATTCATAGTAGAATTAAAGTTTTCTTCAGAAGTATCGATATATTTACCCTTCAGTTCTTCCCTATCCGAATATGCTATGGCATGCACAAGAAAATCTAATTTGTTCCACCGTAATCTAATTTCCTCGAATAAAGCGTTTATGCTAGTTACATCGGAGACGTCGCAGGGTATAAGCATCTTCGACTGAACAGATTCAGCTAGAGGTGCCACTCTTTTTTGCAAGGCGTCACTCTGGTAACTAAAGGCTAATTCTGCGCCATGCTTTGCAGTTGCGCGGGCGATTCCCCAAGCAAGCGAACGCTCGTTGGCTACCCCCATTATAAGGCCACGTTTTCCACCCATAATCATTTCTGAAGTGGTCATTAAATCCTCAAATATAGTAATTTATTCAACGAATAATTTCGTACTGTTCTCAATTTAAAATATACCAAATTCCATTTTCATTCCTACAGGCTTTACCAGTGGTTTGCTGGGTTTCAGAATTAACAGTTATAGTTTGTTGATATTCTCTACACGGTTCACCAGAAGTAAGATATGAAGTTTGCATTGGGGTAATTGTACCACTATTCCCACTGTCAGGGTTACTCCAACTACTAGTTTTACCAGTTGGATTTGATTCCAGTGCTTCGTTAGCAGTCTGCTCAGCATGGAGTTGATCAACTTTGTCTAGAGTGGCGCCAACTTCCTTTCCAAGGATATACCCTAGAACACTACCAGCGGCCGTTGCCATCAATTTACCCTTACCCTTACCAATTTGTGAACCTGCTAACCCCCCGATAACACCTCCAGCAACTGAACCGATTGTTTCTTTTTCGCCCATGGTTTGGCATGCTGCCATAGTTATTATAACAATTGACATAAGTATAAAATAGGTGCCTTGGCGACAATAGTTTTTCACAGTATAAGCTCCATTATATAAGTTCTCGTAAATTCTTGAAACTATTGCTTGTTATGGTCTTAATTCGTCATATTTACGTACTAAAACAATAAAGCAATCTGTTATTCTGGGATTTATAATAATTATCATAATTGCTCTATCTTTAGCATCTTAACAAATTGAACAAAAATAAGAAATTGAAAGTACATGATATGCTAAACTTCAAAGAGAATAACCCAATTAAGTTATTTGGGGAATGGGTAACTGAAATGCATATAAATACCCCTGATAAACCCCTGGCAGTATGTTTGGCTACTGTAGATTCATTGGGACGACCAAGCGCGCGTATGGTATTACTGAAAGGTTATGGTTCTAACGGATTTATTTTCTATACCAACCTTAAGAGTCTTAAAGGGCGTCACTTAATTGCGAACCAGAACGTCGCTCTATGTTTTTATTGGGAACTTTTTGGCAGGCAGGTAAGGGTTGAAGGAGAAGTGTCATTGGTGAGCTCTAAAGATGCAGATGTATATTTCAGAAGCAGACCTCGTGATAGTCAGATTAGTGCTTGGGCTTCTAGGCAGTCGGAGACTCTTAATGATTCTAAAATACTAGATGAGAGCATAAAAATTTATACTGAAAAATTTGCGGAGAGTGAAATTCCTAGACCAGATTTTTGGTCAGGATTTAGGTTGACACCTAGGAACATTGAATTTTGGCAGCAAAGACCATCGCGATTACATCAGCGATTGTTGTTTGAAGTGACGGAGAACGGTTGGAATCGGAAATGGTTGTTTCCCTAGGGTATAATAATTTGAATTAAGTGATTCGTAATTTGATCAAATCGACGGTATTAAGTGTTTTATGTGACGGTGCTCTTACTAATTAATGATTTCGATTTGTAATGTAGTGTTAACAAAGTCGTCGTTAGATTTTTAAAATGAGTAATTTTACAAAACACACTGGTCAAAATGATACCCTGATGCGGCGCGCGGCAGCAGCAGCTGTAACTGTGGCCTTGATATTAGTTGCTTTAAAATTTGGTGCTTGGGTGATGACAGGTTCCGTAAGTCTCTTATCGTCATTGGCAGATTCAACTATGGATGCGCTAGCCTCAATAATTAATCTATTAGCGGTTCGCCATGCTCTACAGCCAGCGGATTCAGAACATAGGTTTGGTCATGGAAAGGCTGAGCCTCTGGCGGGTTTAGGTCAGGCTGCTTTTATCACAGGGACTGGGGTTTATTTGATATACGAAGCCATTACCCGTCTTTTAAATCCTAAGGAAATTGAGCACGGCTTTATTGGTTTAAGTGTAATGGTATTTTCAATTATTATCACACTTGTATTAGTCACTTATCAACGTTATGTGGTGCGTAAAACCGGATCGCTCGCGATACGTGCCGACTCCTTTCATTATGCAACCGATATTTTGGTAAACGGCGGGGTGATTCTATCATTAGTTCTAGTTATGTTTCTGGGATGGGGAATGGCTGATCCGATAGTTGCTCTAATGATAGCTAGTTTCATAATATATAGTGCCGTGAAAATCGCTCGTGAGTCACTAGATCATCTTATGGATCGCGAGCTGCCAGATAGCGATCGTAAGCGCATTATCGAGTTGGTGCTTGATCACCCGAGAGTAATTGAATGCCACGATCTTAAAACTCGTGCTGCAGGATTAAATACATTCGTTCAATTGCATATTTCCATGGATGGGAATATGACACTTCATGAAGCTCATAAAGTGTCTGATTCTGTAGAAAGCAAAATTTTATCTGCATTTCCAAATTCTGAGGTAATAATACATTCAGACCCTGAAGGTATTACCGAAGAACGGCAGGAGTTTTAAGTTAAAGAGTATAGGAACCTTCAGTTCTAGCGCGGCTTAAGAGTTAAGGACGAAGTTGATAAGGGGCTTTGAGGCAAAAACCAAATAATTTGAAAAAAATTACTGAGATGTATACTAAATTTCTAGTTTTTTCCAAACATACTTCAGTGCTGAAACTAACTGATTTAGCATGTCATCGTCATGTAATGGACTAGGAGTAATTCTTAGGCGCTCAGTGCCTAGTGGTACCGTCGGATAGTTTATTGGTTGGATATAAATTCCGAATTCTTCTAAAAGCATATCAGTCGCTCTTTTACACTTCAAAGGGTCTCCAACTAAGATGGGAATAATGTGACTTTGACTTTCCATAACAGGGAGCCCAGCTTTCGACAGTGCAGATTTAGTGAGGAATACGCGTTCGTGAAGTTTGGCTCGCTCAATATTACTGCTTCTCAAATAACGAATACTTTCCAATGCACCTGCAGCAATTGCTGGGGGTAAAGCAGTCGTAAATATAAATCCTGGGGCAAAACTTCTAATAACGTCAATCAGTGAATAAGAACCTGCAATATATCCTCCCATTACGCCGAAAGCTTTGGCCAGGGTCCCTTCAATTACGGTAATTCTATCAGTCAGATTAAGTTGTTCTGAAATTCCACCGCCATGATTTCCATATAGACCAACGGCGTGTACCTCATCAAGGTATGTCATAGCACCATATAACTCAGCAACATCACATATATCGGAAATAGGGGCTATATCCCCATCCATCGAATATACTGATTCGAATGCAATTAATTTTGGGATGCTTGGGTCAGTTTCTCTTAAAAGTTTCTCTAAATGAGCAACGTCATTATGTTTAAATATAGCTTTTTTAGCGCCGCTGTGCCTTATTCCCTGAACCATAGATGCATGATTTAATTCATCTGAGAATACATGGCAGTTTGGTAAAATCTGTGCCAATGTACTAAGGGTAGCCTCGTTAGATATGTAACCGGAAGTAAAAACTAGAGCAGATTGTTTATCATGTAAATTAGCTAACTCTTTCTCCAGTGCCACAATTGGATGTGATGTTCCGGAAATATTTCTAGTTCCACCAGCGCCAGCGCCATATGATCTAATAGCATTCGTCATTGCACTTAGCACAACATCATTTTGACCCATTCCCAGATAGTCATTACTACACCAGATAGCCACATCCTTGATGTGGCCACCGTGTTTTGAATAACATAATGCTTGTGGATAACTTCCAGCACTACGAGCCAATTCTCTGAACTCGCGGTAATTTCCATCGCTTTTTAGTTCGGAAATTTTTTCAGCGAAATACGCTTCGTAATCAGTGCCACCGTGATTCATAATAAATAATTCCAAAAATCCGATATTTGAAGGCCGGTATTCTTATATCTGACGAGTCATCAATCTGATCAATCTTCACTCGGTCAAAAAACCAACATACACACATTTATCGCATAGTTTACATAAATCGCCTACTCCTAACTTTCATTAGATAAATTGTTATCTACTTGTAATGCCGCCTGCGCGGCAGCCAGACGAGCAATTGGAACCCGATACGGAGAACACGAAACGTAATCTAGTCCACACTTTTGAAAGAAATGAATCGATTTTGGATCTCCGCCGTGCTCCCCACAAATACCCAATTTTATGTTTGGAGCTACTAGACGACTTTTCTTACAAGCTGATTCAATTAATTTACCCACGCCTTCTTGGTCTAAACTTGTAAAAGGGTCTTGGTCAAAAATACCCTGGCGTACATAGGTATCAATGAAACTGGCGGCATCATCTCTACTGATACCTAGCGTAGTTTGCGTAAGGTCATTGGTGCCAAAGCTAAAGAATTCAGCACATTCGGCTAGTTCATTAGCTTTAATGGCAGCTCTTGGCAATTCAATCATCGTACCAATAATATAGTTTGGCATAGACCCAAATTCTTTAAGAGTTTCTTCGGCAACAGCCTCAATAGTTTTAGTTAGTATTTCCAATTCCTTTTTACTTAATACTAAGGGAATCATGATTTCCAACCCCACTGCTTGGAATATAATTTTGCAATAAAACTTATAAAAATTATGAGACAATGCTGAATGAACGATAT
>CAYRUX010000204.1:0-5146 GCA_964427515.1 uncultured Rhizobiaceae bacterium | reverse complement strand
AATTGCCCATGACGACTGTAGTCACGCCATGCCATGAAGAAGGAGTAATATCTTTATCCCAAAAAATTTGAGCATCATAATGGGTATGGGGGTCAATAAAACCTGGTGCCACCACTTTCTGATCAGCTTTAATAATATGTTTAGCTTCACCGACTACATCGTCCACCCCAACAATCTTTCCGTCTTTTATTGCCAGGTTTCCAAGGCGAGCTGGTGCTCCAGTTCCATCAATTATAGAGCCTCCCTTAATTAGGATATCAAACGCCAACTTAATCCCCCAAATTTTTATAGTTTGTCAGACAATATGATACGTAGATAATCATAAAAAATCCGCTTACGTGTTTCTCAAAGCAACGCCTCACCGATTAAGAAACGGCCTTGTACAAATAGTTTAACCCAAAACTATATTACCTTGCTATAAACATGTCTTACTAGCGCGTATCACCCCTCAAATTATGTTGGAGAGGTTAATGATTGCTTACAAAAAACAACATCTATTGGAACCTTTGACCTTGGGTGAAGTTCCCGAAGAGTCAAAAGACCTATTCGAACATGTTATTAATATTAGAAATTTAGGGTTTCTTCCGAATATGTTCGGGGTCATGGGTCATAGTTCTGGATCATTGAAGGCAGTGGCTTCGGTTGGAGAGCACGTCAGATTTAATTCATCGCTTGATAAGCATCTGATCGAGATAATTATTTGTGAGGTTTCAATTTTCACGGGAAATGAATATGAGTGGTGTCACCATATTAATAAAGTTCCAGAAAGATTTCATTCTAAGGTGGGGACAGAAAATATTGAGACTGAACCATCTCCTGTTGGGCCAGCACTTCGTTTTGTGAGGCTGATCCTAGTAGGAAAACCTGTTCCAGACAACCTGATTGCTGATTTGAAGAAACTATTTAACGAGAATGGACTAGTGGAACTTACCGTGATGGTTGGTTATTACCAATTACTAGGAACATTTTGCGTAACCATGGGAATTCAGGTTGAAGATTGTGTCGAAAAAGTACCTATGCCTAAATCAGCGTTGAATAAATAACTTTAAGTAAAATTCTCAAGTATCTGTTCTTTTTATAAGTTTATTAATTTTTCTTAACCATATATTCCCGTCATCCTGATTCTGAATGCCATATCCTGGAGAAAAGTGTGGCAAGGCAGCGACGACCTCTAGACTTGGCACCAGGCTATGAGTTTCGGAATCTATTCTATCCAATATGGTTAGGTGTTTATTTTCAAAACATATTGCGCGCCAGATCCAAGGCCCAAAACCCTTATGCCGTCCAATAAAACCCTGTTTTCCAAAATAAAGGCATTCTGCTTTTTTTTTTTGAAGCAATGTAAATAGTACATTTTCCAAATTTGATGGTTCATTGTTCATAATTTGTGGGGCAAAATGAGATTTGACCGAGCGATAGCGAGTTCGCGCGTTAGGTAATGGCGTGTATAAAAATGTACCAGGGTCAGGAATTATACACTCACCATTTATCCAGAGCTCTATAGAAAGTTGGTCATTGTGGGAGTGTCCAGTTGGGGAACGATTTATATCGCCTCCGCAGCGAAGAGAAAGGTACAGTTCTGGTGAGCGAAAAATGTATACACCGAACTCAGAATATTTAATGAATTCAATGTTATTCGCCACAAAAGTATCCGGCAATTCCAAACACAAATTTTGCTTGGTATTTACGTCACTAGAAGCCCACGTTTTCATGAAATCGAAATACTGATCTTTAGAGTTTTTTTCTTGACAAGCAGTTGAGTGAAAAGTTTTAAACTCGCTGTGAGGAGGGGTTTCAGATAGTGTGTTTCCACTTATCAGTTTACGTATAATATCTGTTTCTGGGTGATTTTCTTCTGTAAGATCTGTTAAAAAAGAGCTAGCGAACAAGGCAGACATTCCGGCACATAAATGACGGTGATCTAGATTGTCCTCCATCAGGTAATCAGTCATGCCTGGTGGCGGACAATAGTTAGCCAGATTTGGGTGGTCCTTTTTTGCATCTGAAGAAGAAATTATATTAATAGTTCGGAAAAATTTTATAAATCTACCACTATCATTGTCTCCAATTTGAATAGCTCGACCGGCAGGCGACTGCGTTTGTAATGAAAATTGTGCCATTAATAATAGTCGCTTAATGAACCAATTAGGAAAATCAATTTTGCCATTATTGATCAAGTTATTTGGCGGGAGGGTTTTTAGACGTTCTTCCGGTAGTGCTAAAACTAAAGCGGTTCCATAAACAGCCATTTCTGTACTAAGGCGATGGTAACTTGTTGATCTTTCAAAGTTTGTTCCTTCCTCAAAAAACTGAAACTGAATCTCTTCAATAAAGCTATTGATTGCAAATGATAGCCAGCTATTGGATTCGGAGCTGTGAGAGAGGTACGCGCTGATGAATAATAAGCCTACAACGTTAGCGAGATAATGATTGTTTCGAGAATTTCCAGTCCTTTCAAGATTTGATATAACATGTCGCCCATGTTCTATTATTGAAGTCCAGAATATATTCTCAAAATTTTTGTCGAAGTGATAACCGTAAGCACGAAATAGATCATAAGAGACAAGTATGTTGGCAGCACGAATGGCAACGTCCATCGTACAGCACCAATTAATTCCATAGCGTGGTGGGTTTGCTGAAATAAAGTCTAGTAATTGATTGCAGAATTCGCTTGCGTATATATCTTTTTGCTGAAAACTTGAGCGTTTCGCTGTAGCTAGGCCGAAGGCTAATGCTAAGGTCGGGAAATGTTGCATACGAGCTAATTCCCAGGGAACTTTTGCATCCACTCCGTTTATATTTCTATATTGGATTTTCCGATACCATTTATTTTCTGGCCATCGAAAGCCTGATTTAAAGTCTAGCTGCCAATCAATTGGTTTGTAGCCTTTATCTATAAAGGATCTGATTTTACTAGAATTAACCCTATTTGCCTTGTTAACTCTATTTGCCAAATGAAGACCATAATTAAAATTATTAATTTGTTCCCCATTCCCTTTGTAAATGCCATTCAAGCCGTCGCAGGGCATCCCGTAACAGACATGTTTCCAACCTGAGCCTAATATGTCAAAGTTATGCGCTATATAATTTTTGCTAAGTTTACAAAGGGACATCTCCCAATCATTTATCAACTTAAGATCAGGTTTGTTAAAAAATTGTGTGCTACTCTTCGGATGACTATCTCTAATATAACTCGATCGATTTAAATCTATAAATCGTTGCCATTTATAACGAGAATGGCGTGAAATTTTAGTTATAATAGAATTAGAAAAGTACATTTGAATTTTATGTAGGTCCGTCTATATGTTTGAGTTGTGTAAATTATTAGCACACAGATTATACCTATCTGCACTGGCAATGAAGATTGATAGTAAGACTAGATAATTGAGTAATAAAAAAACCATATTTATGCCTGTTTACAACGAAATGGACTTTGATGGTAGAGTCCAGCGTTGTGCTGAAACTTTGTCAGAAAAATACCATGTTACTACATTTTCAGTTGATTCACTCAAAGGATATTCCCATTCACAATTTGATGTTCGAAAAATTAACCTTTCCTTGTTTGGCAGTAGTGGGGGATTTAGATACGTCTATTTTTGTATTATTTTAATATTCACCTCTCTCTATCTTCGGCCTCGAATGATTTACGCACATGATTATTTTACTGCTTTCCCTTCTCGGATTTCAGCATTTCTCACTGGAGCGTTATTAGTTTACGACGCACATGAGCTTATTATACCAGAAAAAGAGTTTAAGTTGGGTCTGCGAAGTAAGATATTTTACTGGCTTGAAAAACTCTCCCTTGGGAGGGCTTCACTCGTCATTGCTGCTAATCCCGAACGGGCCGAATTAATGAAAAATCATTATGGCCTGAGAATCGCTCCTACGACGATAAGAAACATAGCTATCGTTCCTGAGACATTTTCAAATGAGAAGGCTGTTAACAGTAATTATCCTGAATTAAAAAGGCATCGTGGGGGCCTTATAAGACTTGTGTTTCAGGGTTACCTCAGTGAAGATCTAGGAGTGCTACGTACCATAAAGCTCTTGTGCAACTACCTAGTAATTTTGAATTGGTACTTGTTGGAACTGGCCCTGATCGAGACTTAGATGCAATTAAAAGGTCGGTAAAAAAACTTAATTTAGAAAAAAGAGTTATATTTCTGGGGCGTGTTCCTCAGAAAGACCTTCATGCGATTCTCAGAACGTGCGATATTGGGGTTGTTTACTATTTTACACGCACCTTAAACCACTTGTATTGCGCTTCTAACAAAATTTATGAATATACTCAGGCTGGATTGCCGGTGGTATCAACTTCCCAGCCACCTCTACTGCATATTTGTGAGACGTACCAGATTGGCGAAATAATTGGATCTGGAAGGGGGGATCAAGCTTCAGAAATATCTGGTATTGTTGAGGCATCGAAGCTTATTGCTTCCAATATGGAAACATACGTAGATCGGATCCCAAGTTTTTTGGAAGAGAATAATTGGAAAGAAGAATCCAAGAAGTTAAAAGCAGCCGTAAATGAATTATTATAAAGGGCGGTGTTTTTAAAACTGCGTAAATTAATAATGTTTAGTAGGTGATTATGGCTTTATCCTATCGACAAGTACAAAGTGCTTTGGTTGGGTACTGGCATTTATAATGTCTTGCTATGTGTACGTTTTAGGCAGCTTAAATACTCACGGTTACCAAACCTATGTTGGTTGGACAACCGATCTTGAATCTCGAATTCAAAAACATAATTCCGGAGTTGGCGCACGTTCAACAAGGGGTAGAAAATGGGAGCTTCTCTATGCTGAGAAATACGTTACCCGCAGAGAGGCTATGAGTCGTGAGTGGCATATTAAAAAAGATAGAAGGTTTAGAAAAAGTCTTTGGAAATCAATTTCATGATAAGCATGAGACACAATTATTTTTAATTTGGGAGATTTGAAATGTCTGATTTACATGAACTCACGCTTACGGAGGTTGCGACTAAAATTCAAAGTCGTGAAGTTTCGGCTGTAGAGGTAACTGATGGAATGTTAGCCCGCATTGAGCGTTTAGATGGTGAGTTGATGAGTTACGCCACGGTGATGAAGGATGTAGCAAAAAAACAGGCAGCTGATGCAGATAACGAGATCGGAAAAGGAACTGTTAG
>CAYRUX010000203.1:0-11327 GCA_964427515.1 uncultured Rhizobiaceae bacterium | reverse complement strand
GTCTGGTTATGCGTCTAATGCATCTATTCACCAAATCGCCTGGTTTGTACTTCCATGTATCATATGGGAGTTATCGTTTTGGCTTGTATGGTACTCGTACGTACCTCAAAAAAGGGTTTAAAAAGCGTTATTATAAATGCTGACGCTCGGCGGGATTGGGCACCCTATCAGGATAAAGTGTACGACCCGTTTTGGGCTCGAGCAGAGGAGTTAGATCAACCAGTCACCCTACATATAATTACAGGAAATGAGGTAGATCTATTTACCCTTCATGGGAAAGATAGAATAAATGTACCTCGGAGTACTCTCGGCGTATTTTCAGAAGCGTGCCCCGTCATAGACAATGAATTTATTTTTGGAAAAATTTTCGATAGATTCCCTAAACTTAAACTTGTGTGCTCAGAGTATGAAATTTCCTGGCTTCCATATTGGTTATTCCGTGTCCAACAAATACAGGATGATTTTGGCCCTGCCATGAAAATTCCTGAAATAAAAAAGCCTGTTAGCGAATATATGAACCAAATTTATCACGGTTTAATCGATGATCCCTATCTCGACAAGGTACTGGATGTTGTTGATCCTCAAACAATTATGTGGTGCTCTGATTTTCCGCATGCTCGTTGCACATATCCAAACACTAGTGATGTAATTGACGAAGTCTTTGGGCATCTCGACCGAGAAATAAAGGATAACATAACATTTAACAATTGTGCTAGATTCTACAATTTTGATTTACCCTATTTACAAAGCCTATAAGTAATAAGAACCAAATTATTAAATTTCTAAACGGATATGCGACCTACATCGAAAATTCCCACGCAAATATTAATATAACGCAAATATTAATATATTTGCAGCAGATTTGATCAGATCCTAGGAGAAATTGAAATGAGCATTGAAGAGAAACTCGTAGAAATGGGTGTAGAACTACCAGACCTTGAAAGCCTATACAGGGCCAATAAATCAGGAGCAAAATATGTTTCCCATCATGCCGTAGGAAATATTTTATTTCTTTCAGGCTGCACACCCTCGAAAGATGGAAAGCCTTTTCTACCGGGAATTCTAGGAAAAGATCTCGATACGGAAGAAGGTTATTTGGCCGCACGTCATACGATGATTTGTTATTTGGGCATTATGAAATATGCCCTAGGAAATTTGGATAGAATAAAAACCTTCTTACACATGGTAGGTTATGTAAACTCGGCAGATGGATTTTGTGATCAACCTCGCGTAATAAATGGTGCGGTTGATTTCCTAGTTGAAGTATTCGGAAACCGTGGAATGCCGACCAGAGCTGCTATTGGATGCCATGGTCTTGCCTCAAATCATTCCGTTGAGTTAATTGTTACTCTGGAGTTTGATGGAGGAAGTTTAGCGGAGCCTTTGGCCCGCAATAAATTTTCTGATTGACTGGCTGACTGAGGTAGAACGCGCTCTTCAATATCTTGGTCGCAACCGTTCTATAACTAGCATAAGTGCCTTCAAAATAGTTGGCTAATTATCCAACGATAATGCGGTATTCCCAACCTAGTTATAGACCTGATTGTTCGCGTTCTGCAGTCGTTAACGGGCTAACCTCACAAAGATATGAACGATGGGAAACAGAGCCGCTTATCGGATCCTCTGCATCATTACCAATTAACACGTTAAAATTCGCGCTCAAACCATCCAACCCTTTCAATCTCGGCAATGCTAGACCTGAACATTCTTGCCACCATCCAGCAGTTGCACTTACTACTCGCTCATGTAAATATTTTTTAAACCTTGCTCTAGCAAAAATCTGGCCTTGGGGACTGGAAATTTTTATCCAGTCCCCATCAGAGATCTTTCTTTGTTCTGCAGTATTTGGATGAATGTCAAGTGACGGGTCAGGTTCTTTTTTTCTAAGAGAAGGAAGGGCCCGATGTTGACTATGGCAATAGTGGGTAGATTTTGCAGAAGTTAAAACTAAGGGATAATTATTCCACAAATCAGGCTGGCTTAAAGGGCCAAGTTGCGGTTCGACATAATTAGGAAAGGCGTCGTAACCTAATCGATTTAATGTTTGAGAAAATATTTCGATTAGCGTCGATGGCGTATTAAAACCTGATCGCTTTCCGTCATCTTTATCCGCATATTTTCTATAACGTGTTTTATAAGGCAAACTTATCCCGCCTGGGTTGTTTCTCAATTTTTCAATATTTACACCCGAAGGCATAAGCATATCTGCAAAACCCTTATCAATATCTCCGTCCCAAAAACTATCCCGATAGCCCAATCGTTTGGCAAGTTCAAATACTATCCAAAGATCGCTTTTTGAATCACCTCGTGACTGAACAACCTGTGGCCTGAGCTGAGCATAGGATACTGCATCGGGGGTTACTCCAAAGTTCGTACACAAGCCTTCTCTCTCCCAAGGGGTATTTACCGGCAGCACAATATCAGCAAGTTCGGCCGATGGCGTCATAAACATATCTATGTGAACATTAAATTCTAACGCTCTTAGAGCCTTTAAGCCCCTGTCAACATCTGCGTGAGAAAATAAAATATTCGTACCAAAATTGACCATCCCCCTAACACTATAGGGGCGCTTATCAATTACAGCCGTATATAGTTCTTCGCTAGTTATCCACCCATGGGCATTAGGCCCAGCTGGTCTATTTTTTAGGCCAATGGCGAGTTCTTTTTGTTCGAGCGAAATTAAATCGGCACCAGTAACATCATTCACAGATATACTGTCAAACACGACATTGCCACCAGGTGCATCAAAACTCCCCGTCAAGGCGTATAACAACGCTATAGCTCGTGACGTTTGACTAGCGTTTGTATGCTGTCCCACACCAGACCAAGTGTAACAGGCGATCGCCCCTGAACCAGCCATGAGCTTGGCTGTATTCATAATATCATCTTCAGAAATCCATGTTATCTCTGATACTATTCTGGTTGTAAATTTATTACAGATCTCTGCATAACATTCAAAGGAAGGACGACATCTAAAAACCTCATCCCCTATTCCCCTTAAGTCATACTTTCCTCTTAGTGCTAAGCGGGAACTATTTGTCTCAAAATCACGCAAAACTGGATCAAACAAAACCGGCCGAGATGCCACCTCATCCCAACAAACTATTTTTGATTTATCTCCATTTATTGAAATGTCACATTCGGTAAGTAGAGAGCCGTTATCTTCCCTAACTAGGAACGGACCATTTGACCATTGCTTCAGGAATATCGGATCATAGAGGTCTTCACTTATAAGAATATTTGCTAAACCAAGTGCTAAAGCACCGTCACTACCTGGTCTAACTCGGAGCCATTGATCAGCCTTAACTGCCAGACCCTCCCTCCTCGGATCTACAACAATTAACTTAGCACCACGAGCTTTTGCTTCAGCAACCTTATTACCAAAAGCAAGCCAGGTTGCACTCGGATTATGACCCCACAAAACAATGCAATCTGTATTAGCAAAATCTGCCATTGGTGTATCAACTCCAAATGTATAGGAGTAGACATTATCACGGTGAAAATTACAGATTTCCGTTCCAAAAACTGCATTTGGACTACCGAACACATTGCGCAAACGTTCAACCCAAGGATAAGCGTCCTGCAGCCCTGTACCCGATGGGGTAGTGATACCGAACGCAACAGATTCTGGACCGTTTTCTCTAGATATCCGGGTCATTTCGGCAGAAATACTATCCAGAGCTTCATCCCAACTAATACGCTCCCAACCGGGATCATCACTACCCTTAGGTTGGGTTCTCTTTTGCGGGTAAAGTAAACGCTCCGAATGGTGAACTAATTCTGGGGCAGCTCGCCCCTTACCGCAGAGTGCTTTGCCTGTTGGATGAGAAGGATCAGGTAGAACGGCTGTTAAAACATCATCTTCAACTACTGATATACATCCACATCGAGATGTACAAAGTGCACAGTAGCCTGGTATTTCAATTTTTTCACCCATTGTTCATCTGTCTCTATTGTTAAGCAATGATAGCATTATCAGGAATGATAGTCTTTTCACAATCTACTCTAGCATTATTTGGTCTCAGTTTGACCTAATCAACAGTAGAAATATGCTTTATAAGCAAAGTATTTAAAATTTCTTCAACCTCAGCGACCTTTTATTCGCCTAAAACATGGACTACTTTATGAACAGACAAAATAGATGGCAAATATGAATAGGTTTAGCTCTAATATAATTGATAATAAAAGTTTTCCCATAATGTTGCTGTTTATATGTGGCGTAACATGGGGTCTGAGTTTTTCTTGCAATAAGATTGCTATCACTTCTGGCATACCCGTTGTAGCTTATGTATTCTGGCAAAGTCTCGGTGCTGGTCTGATACTTTTAGTTCTGTCATTTATCACGGGTCATTATCTGAGTCTTCGATTTTCATATCTAAAACTCTATGGTGTAACTGCATTATTTGAATTTGCTCTTCCTTTCCTCGCGTTAAATTATGTAGCAGCACGCTTACCCGCCGGTGTAGTTGGCCTTGGTCAAGCGCTAGTACCAGCCTTGACTTTTGGATTTGCCCTTGCATTTCGAGTTGATCGTTTTAATGTACTCCGCTTCGGTGGGCTATGTATTGGCCTTGCTGGTGTGCTTTTAGTCATCCTGCCAAAAACTAGCTTACCTGAACCGAACATGGTGATATGGGTGCTAATCGCCCTTATTGCGCCTGTATGTTACGGATTTTCCAATATTCTTGTATCCATAATGAGGCCGCCACAGTCCCATTCAATTCCACTTGCATGCGGCCTTCTAATCGGAGCGGCAATATTCCTACTACCGGTAATGGCAGTTACAGATAGTTGGTGGTTTTTTAGATCAGGCCTTGATGACGGAGGTTTGGCATTAATAGGAGTAACAGTCTTAAATGTAATTTTTTGGTATCTCCTATTTGAAATTATTCACATCGCCGGACCCGTATTTTTTGCAAGCTACAACTACATATCACCCTTAGCAGGTATTGGATGGGCAATTTTAATTTTTGAGGAGCAACACAGTGGTTGGATATGGGCAGCGCTAGCCCTCATGTTTGTGAGTTTATTTCTTGTCAACAAACAACATCGAAAAGTTGGTCAAAAAGATTAATTGTATAACCATAATACTTTTTAAGAAAAACCTACAGTAGAGGATTGTCCGTATTTAGTCCGAGCGCAATCCTACCGTAGGTAACAGCATTCGGATCCCAAGTCTGAGTAATATGGGCAGTACCGGCGTGGATATCACGAAAAGCTCGAGATAGAGGGTTCTTGTCATAAATACCACCGCCGCCACTAGCGGAAGTTATCAAATCCACAGCCTGGCAACAAAGCTTCGCTGCATACGCCCCTTCGGACCGATACCGGGCACGTTCTTCAGCATTAGGTAGACGACCAGAATCACCGATTTCTGTAGCTTCATCGCAATTGCCGAGATAAATTCTACGTGCAGAGGCAACAGCTGCCCGGGCTTCAGCAACCTTAACGTGAACTGTTCCATAATCTGCAAGTTTTTGACCTGAGTAACTCGCTACTCGACTGCGAGTGGCTTCGACATAATTGTCCACCGCCGCTTCTGCTATCCCAAGTACTGTGGCTCCAACCCAAGTGAAAAACATAGAGAAAAGGGGGAGTCTATATACGGTACTATTATTTACCTGATTCCCTGGAGCATCTCCGTTCCTCGTGTCCATCGCATTAATTGTTAGATACTCTGGAACAAACTGGTCTTTCACCGAAACGTCTTTGCTACCCGTGCCCCTTAGACCAGATGTGTGCCACGTATCGATAATTGAGTACTGACCCCTTGGTATTAAAAAAATACGAAATTCACTTGATTCTTTTGATCCCACCATAGCACCAAAAAAATTAGCACAAGCATGATCAATCCCGCTGCCGAATGGCCAACGCCCATTGAGCTTGTAACCACCATCAACTCTCTCAGCTTTCCCACATGGAAAAATTAAATTGCCCGTGAACAATGAATCTGGGTTAGCAAGCCAGAATTCCTCTTGAGCTTGAAGTGGCCATAAAGCAAGCTTAAATGTACAGCTAGCTAGATTACAAAATACCCAAGCAGTTGACCCGCAACCACGAGCAATTAATGCAACAATTTCCATTGCAGTTCGATAGTTAACCTCTGCACCACCAAAACGTGCAGGAAGTGTAGCTCTTATAAGACCAGCTTCGATTAAATCAGAAATAGTCTCATCAGGAATCCTCCTCAAAGCCTCTGCTTCGCTTGCACGCTCCTGCAGGACCGGGATCATTGCTTCCGCACGTTCGAGTAACTGAGATCCGGATATCTCCATTAACTTTGTTTCACCTACTCAGCGGCAACTTGTCGCGCGAGAACGCGCCGAGCTCTTGGGCGCTTGTGATAAATACCATCTTTCATAATCATCAGTATATTATCTGCATTTTGAAACAAAGTCAGGTCGGACAACGGATCACCATCAATCATTATCAAATCTGCAAGATAGCCAGGTAAAATTCGACCTAATTCCTTCGGAGAACCGAAAGCCTCAGCGCCAAAGGCTGTAGCCGCGCGAAGAATCTCATAGGGTTTAAACCCGAGATAGTTAGTAAAATGTTCAAAATCCCTCGTCTCTGACCCATGAGGCGTCCAGGGAAAGCCATAGTCTCCAAATGGAAGCACCTTAATTCCTCGCCTATGCATTTTCTTGAACGTTTCCGCTCCAATTTCCAACTCTCTCACAAACCCCCAGCCTTCGGCAGTTTCAGGGGATATCCCATATTCTCCGGCCTCATAAGCTGTCGCATGAGTGAAACCTAACGCTGGTACCACCCAAAAATTATCCTTATTTTTTTCTAAAAGATCTAACGACTCATTATCTGCGAGCGTTCCGTGATATACTAATTGGATACCATACTTAATGCAGCGCTTAATTGACTCTGGATTTCTTGCGTGGGCAGCAATGCGCCTGCCACGTTGATGTGCTACCTTAGTACCAGCTTCTATCTCATCCTCTTCCATGGCACTCTGATCTGCATCACAAGCTGTAGAAATTAAGTGATCGCCGGACAGCATCAATTTGACAATATCAACGCCCTCTCGAATTAGCGTTCGGCATACTTTCCTTATTTCCTCTGGCCCATCCGCATAAAGTGAAAGATCATTATTAAACATATGCATCTGACGAATGTCGCCCAGACCGCCGGATACCGTAATTTCGGGCGTGGCCGCCAGATATCTGGGCCCTGGGCTTAATCCTGCATTTATTTCATTGCGTGCCACAATGTCTAATCTTGGTTTTGCAGCTCCTGCGCCCACAGCAGCTGTAAAACCATGATCTATAATTGTTTTAGCCTGACGCATTGTAATTAACATATGCTCTTCAACCGGGATCGTGCCCATCGCTTGTGGGCCTGTATAGCTCATATGGCAGTGGGCATTAATTAAACCAGGCATAAGAGTTGCGCCTTCCCCATCAATGACTTTGGCACCACTATGTTTTAATTTTTTGTTTCCCTTACCAACGCTATGAATTCTGTTCCCGTCAACCAGAACCTGACCAGAAAAAGCCGTCTTTGAAAGGCCATCAAACAGTCGGATATTTGTAAAAAGCGTTTGTGCCATAATAGGTACCTACCTCCAAGTAGAAGCCAACTTAGAAAACAGATTATTCTTACCTAAGGTTTCCCGTCAATGCCGACGCTCAAGTTAAAAAATTTATCAATATATTTTAGGATTTATTGACTGGAAACGTTCCTAATGTAAAACTTAGCTGTAACAACAATAATAAGACACGGGCAATAGGTCCGAACAGAATTAAAATGAATAATAGACGACACACTTTTGTGTCGCCAAGATAACGGGGAAAGCGGTGAAACCAGCATCATTCAACTACATTCGCGCAAAAACGGTTGACGAAGTGCTCGCAGCTTTAAACGAGCATTCTGACGCAAAGATTCTTGCGGGCGGACAAAGCCTTATCGCTATGATGAACCTCAGGTTGGTCAAACCTGAATATCTAGTTGATATTAATCACATATCAGATCTCGATTACATCAGACTGGAAGATAATGAACTTGCCATAGGAGCCTTAACCCGGCATTCGACGGCTGCGTCTTCAGATTTGGTGAGAGAGAACTGCCCATTGATGGCAGCTGCGTACGGTTACATTGCTCATAAGGCAGTGCGCAATAGAGGTACCGTCGGAGGTAATGTATGCCATGCTGATCCAGCTTCGGAGAATCCTGCGGTAGCGATAGCTTCAGAAGCTAAAATGATCCTTCGCAACAGTAATGGCGAAAGGAAGGTTGCGGCTGATGACTTTTTTATAGGCCTGTATGAGACATCAGCAAATCAAAATGAGCTACTAACTGAAATACGTATTCCAAAAGCAAAATTAGGTCAGGGATTTTCTTTTCAGGAGGTAAGTGCGCGAAAAGGGGATTTTGCAATAGTCTGTGTTGCAGCTTCAATTAAAATTGAAAATGAAACCTGTTCTGAAGCTCGAATCGTGGCTTCAGGAGTAGGCGAAAAAGCAACCAGATTAACTACCGCGGAAGAAGTTATTAAAAATTCACCCGCGAATAGTGAAAGCATTAATTTAGCAGCAAATGAAGCTAGGACTTTTATCGACCCCCCGTCAGATTTTCATGCAGATTCTGAATATCGAAAAGACCTTGCATTTACACTGACGAAGAGAGCACTTGAAGAAGCGTATGAGCAATGCCGGGGAAGGAAGTGAGACAGTGAAAAAAGAACAGGTGTCCATCACAGTAAACGGTAAAGAGTGTAACCATGAGGTTGAGCCGCGTCTTTTGCTCAGTGATTTTTTACGCGACCATTTGCGGCTTACCGGCACACATGTTGGTTGCGAGCATGGTGTTTGTGGGGCTTGCACAGTATTAATTGATGGAAAGTCAGCGCGATCATGCCTTACCTTTGCTGTAATGGCTGATGGAACCGACATTAAGACGATTGAAAGCCTAGGTACCCCCGATAATATGCACCCTCTGCAATCGGCTTTTTGGGAAAAACATGGACTACAGTGTGGATTTTGCACACCTGGGATGCTTATGACTGCATTTGAACTCTTAGAGGAAAAACCTGACGCATCGTCCGACGATATTCGTGAAGCATTATCCGGAAACTTGTGCAGATGTACCGGTTATCAAACTATTGTTGAGGCTGTGGAATTAGCAGCAAAAAACATGCGGAGTGAAGCCTAATGCCTTTAAAAGCTCATATACCTGAAAGTCGACAGACCGAAAAACCACGAGACTCATAGAAGTGGATCGGCAAAGATATGAAAAGAGTTGAGGACCCAAGGCTCCTTGTCGGCCGGGGAATATATGCTGATGATGTTAACCTTCCAGGTATGTGTCATTCAGCGATTCTCCGAAGTCCCCATGCGCACGCTCGAATAATAAAAATTAATAAATCAAAAGCCGAGTCTCTACCTGGAGTCCTGTGCGTAATGACTGGAGCTGAAGCAGAAAAGGAAACAGGTCCGTTACACAGTTGGGCTAATCCCCCGGTTCATCAATATTGTATCGCCAAAGACAAGGTCCTTCACGTTGGAGAGGCAGTAGCGGCCGTGGTAGCGGAAACGAGATATATTGCTGCAGATGCCTGTGACCTCATAGAAGTAGAATATGAAACTTTACCGGTTGTCGTCGACCTCGAAGAAGCGAGGAATTCCACAGGAGATGCTGTACTTCACCCTTACAGAGGCGAAAATAATGTTGCTATTTCTAGAACATTAACATTTGGTCCTGTGGAAGACGATTTTGCGAAAGCAGATAGAATAATTGAAAGAAGGTTCCGATGGCCTCGTTCCGGTGGAACACCAATTGAAACCCACGGTGCTGTAGCGACCTTTGATTCTGGCACCGGGAAGTTTACGATTCAAGCTAACACATCAATGTACAATTTCTGTGGCTGGATGATAGCGCAAAGCCTGGGTGTTCCGGGCCACAAATTGAATATCATACCGACCCTTGCCGGTGGTAGCTTTGGAGCAAAACTTTTTAGCCATAAACAATGTGTTCTTGCGGCAACCTTGGCTCGGGCAGTTGGCCGACCAGTAAAATTTATGGAAGATCGCATTGATAATACTACCGGCAGTGACTCCCATGCTTCTGATCGAGTGTATTATGCAAGCTTAGCTGTAAAGAATGACGGAACCTTATTGAGTTTAAAGACTCGAATAATTGACGATTTCGGTGCGTATTTACAATTCGGTGTCGGCACCCATGGTAATGCTCTATCTCAGGTAGTTGGTCCGTACACAATTAACAGTGTTCAAGTAGATCTTGAAGCCGTGTTTACAAACAAATGCCAGCAGGGCGCATATAGGGGATTTGGATCAGAAGTAGCAAATTTTGTAATTGAACGTCTTGTTGATGCTACTGCTCAAGAACTTGATTTAGACGTCGTTGAAATCAGACGCAAAAATTTTATCCAGCCCGACCAATTTCCATACTTAATTCCCACTGGCAATATGTATGACAGTGGTAATTATCCAGCTGTTCTTGACGAAGCTCTAAAACTTTCAAGTTATGATTCGTGGCGAGAAAAGCAAGTAGAATTGAGGAAAGAAGGTCGCTATGTTGGAATTGGTGTGGCTTCCTGCCAAGAACGAAGTGTTTGGAGCACTACCGAATTTTGGATGTGGAATCTAGAGCCAAATGGCGGAGAGTGGACAAGTTCGCCAGATTCAGTGTCCTTAAAAATTGACCCCACAGGAAAAGCATACATAACTTTGAACTCTCCATTCTGGGGCAATAGCCCGGAAACAGTGGCAGTCCAGGTATTAGCTGAACAATTAACTATTGACCCTTCAGATATAGAGGTAACCTACTCTGATTCTGATCATGGGTTTAACTCAGCCGGCCCTAGCGGCAGCCGCTTTACGGTCATGATGACCGGTGCTCTTGTAGGAGCAGCGCACACCCTAAAGGAAAAACTACTCCGCATAGCTGGACATCTGATGGAGGCCGACGTAGCAGATTTAGAATTTCGTGATGGCGCAGTGTCATTAAAGGGGGCGCCTGAAAAACGCCTTACCATTGCAGAACTTGCAAACACTGCCCACTATTTCCGTTTAGACCTCCCAAAAGACATTGATTTGACCAGTGGCCTGGATACCAGCCACGTTTATGATCATCCTGTGACAACTCTTCCTGCTGAAGACAATTCACATATGGGAATTTTTTATCCTATTATGGGACATATGTGCCATATTCCTGTGGTCGAAGTTGACATCGAGACAGGGGAGGTATCTTTTCTAGACTATGCTGCCGTTCATGACTGTGGAACTATGATCAATCCTATGACATTAAAAGGGCATGTCCGAGGAGGCGTTGTAAATGGAATTGGTAGCACACTT
>CAYRUX010000202.1:0-8216 GCA_964427515.1 uncultured Rhizobiaceae bacterium | reverse complement strand
ATAGCTTTAGGAAGAGCAAGAGGCATACTCAGGAAACCATGTAGCATATCTTTACAATGCAGGTGTTCAACCTCATTACCCGCCTTATGTAGTGAATTTGCATACGCTATACCTTCATCACGCAGAGGGTCCAGTCCCGCAGTCACCATTAAGGTTTTCGGTCCTCTTCGGATTTTAGGGTTATATATGGGGGATGCCTTAGGGTCCTTTGGGTGACTATTGTTAAGATAGAGTTTTGAAAACCAGTCCATTAGTGATTTGTCTAGCAGGTAACCTTCTGCGAATTTATTACGCGAGGGAAAATTTCCAGCCAGATCTGTCACCGGATAAATTAAGGTTTGATGATTTGGCTGCTCGGCATCACTCAGACTTGATAATGATGCTATTATCAGGTTTCCTCCAGCGCTGTCTCCCATGATGGACCAATTTTTTGTTTTTACACCAGCAGTGTTTAAGATTGATGATCTAGCTTGTATGGCCAAGGAGATATCTTGGATAGCAATTGGTAGAGGGTGTTCGGGAGCTAATCGATATTCAATAGAAACGATAGGAAGATTAATTCGATTGGCAAACCGTCTACATAAACGGTCATAACCTTTGATGCTTCCAAGCACCCAACCTCCTCCGTGTACAAACATAACTAATGCTTCATAACTGCAACTTGTACCCCAATATATTCTGGCTGCTATATTTGTCCCGTCCGAGGCACTTAATGTAATATCTTCAATTTTACGCACCTCTTCGGATTCTAATTCCAATACTGAACATCTTCTTTCAAACTCAATTCTGGCTTCCCCTATGGGAAGATCAAAGAGAGGTGTCAGATTAGCCTGTTTAGCTCTGGAAAGAAGTGCTTGTACATTTTCGTTATCTGTCTGACTCAGATTAGAATTGAGTGCCTCAATTGATTTTTGAATGGGTAAAATTGATAATGAGGGTTTCATATCTGGAAATCTAAAAACATTAATTTGAACATAGTATTATTAATTCACGGTCTAATTGATAGGAATTTTATGTTTAAGTATTTTCCCGTTTGCACTGTGTGGCAATTCTTTCATAAATACTACAGATTTAGGGACCTTGTAACTTGCAAGTTGTGATTTGCAATATTTAATTAAATTATCCTCTGAAAGAAAAGATGCTTTCTTTAACACAATGAACGCACGACCTGTTTCCCCCCATTTTTCATGGGGTACTCCCAGTACCGCGACTTCATCTATCTCGGGCATTTGATAAATAACCTCTTCAATTTCTGCTGGGTAGACATTTTCGCCACCGGAAATATACATGTCTTTCCAACGCCCAACTATTGTAAGATAGCCGTCCTGGCTTAAGCTTCCTGCATCACCGGTCTTAAACCAGCCGCCTGATATAAAGAATTCTCGATTTTTATCACCCAACCCCCAATACCCACGCATGACCATTGGGCCTCGAGCTACAATCTCTCCGACGGTATCCGGATTAACAATATGATTGTCTTCTTTATCAATGACGCTGATATCCATATTCATTAAAGGGGGGCCACAGGATCCCACTCTTTTTAGAGCCTGATCAGCTGGCAAGGACGTTGAGACCCCACATAATTCTGTCATTCCCGAGACTTGGGGTAGTTTTGCTCCATGCCTTGAGTATACCTCTATTAATGTAGATGGTACCGGTGCCCCGCCTGAAGCTATAACAAGTCCATTAAATTGGGCATTATCAAACTGTGGAAGGTTGCGAATCATTAGAAGGTTTGTTGGTATTGCGAGGGTGTGGGTGATGACTATCTTATCATATACCATGGTTTCTAAGCATGCTAATGCATCAAACTGCCGCATTAAATAAGTTGTTCCACCTACCAGAAGGCTTGGGTTTGCGAACATAAATAGGCCACTTGCATGGAATGTGGGAGTATAAGTGAGACCAACTGATAGGTGAGTTAATCCATATTCTGCACCAAGGTTTACTGCCTGTAGATAGTTTTGCCCGTGGCTAAGCATTGCTCCTTTGGGTCTACCGGTAGTGCCTGACGTATAAAGAATATGCCAAATATCAGAGTATACGGGATCGGTTAGCTCTTCTATCCGGTCATTTCCATGCAACTGAGCTTCAAAGTCTGTATTATTTCCGATGGAGATCGTTTTGCAACCATGTTGTTTGGAGCACACAATATCAGCGGATTTAATGAATCGCTCATCCGCAAATAATATTTTTGGTGTAGCATCGGAAAGCATATAGCTCAGTTCCGGTTCTGCTAAACGCCAGTTTAGAGGTAGAAGAATGGCTTTAAGTCTGGCGCACGCTGCCTGTATGACAAATATCTCTGGACAGTTTTGTGCTAATAATGCGACGCGATCACCCTTGGAAACGTTGTGTCGGCGATGAAGGAATGCGACGCAATTGTCAACCTGTTTATCCATAGCGCCATAAGTCAGCTTTGACCCAGTTTCATAATCAACTATCGCTATTTTTTGCGGTCGTCGTCGCGCGTGGTGACGTATCCAATCGTGAGCCCTCAATTCACTCATTTTTTACTCCGCATCACAATTTCCAATTGTTAACCTTGATATTCGGTTTCTTATTTAACTTAGATCTCGTGTTTCAATCGTGAAAGTACTTCCGTGGAAAATAGAGTTATATTTCGTTCGGCCTCGTTTAAAGGCATTTCCGCATAAGAAAATACACCTATGAAACTTTTTGCCCCTGTAAGTTCAGAAAAATTTGAAATCTTTTTGTGACATTCGTCTGGAGTGCCATAAACCTGTAGTTCCAAGAAAAAGTCAACAAACGCTTCTTTTCCGTATTTAGAAATTTTTTCGGCTATATTTCCGTAATATTCATATCCTTTCATATTACTGAGAGGTTTTCTTGCAAATTCATAGTGTTCCAATACTGTATTCAAATATTCTCCGATATAATGTCTTGCCATCTCTTTTGCTCGTTGGCTATTTGTATCACAGAATGTCCAACCAGCTAGGATTGGAGCAGGGGCTTTAGTTGCATTAACTTTAGAGTATATTTCACGATAGTTTTCTAACTCTTTTAACACCTCCTTCCATGGCTTTTGAGGTATGATTAACAAACCCACCCCTAATTTAGCCATAATATGAGTAGATTCGGGTGAAACGGCGGCAGCATAGGTGCGCCCTTTAAACGATTTAAAAGGATAAGGTCGTATGTCTACTTTTTTTTGCTGTATATATTTGCCTTTATACTCACAGAATCCGTTTTCCAGACCCTCCAGTAACATTTCTGCAGATTCTATGAATCTTTGCCTACTTTCACTCATTGGTATACCGAATCCCTCAAATTCAATTCTTCCCGCGCCCCTCCCCATACCGAAAATAAATCGGCCATCGGACATATTATCGAGAACAGAAATCTGCTCTGCCAGTCGTATCGGGTCATGCCAAGGAAGCACGGCAACCATTGAACCTAGCTGAATGTTTTTTGTCCGGGCGGCCATCCAGGTAAGAAATTGTATTGGATCCGGGCACATAGTGTAACCTGTGAAATGGTGTTCAACGGTCCAAATTGAGTCGAAGGCTAAAGGTTCTGCTAAATCTGCTAATTGGAGATCATTTTTATAAACCTCTTGATCCGATATTTGTTGTGTAGGATTTTGAAATATGATCCCCATACCTACATGCATACTGTATTTTCCCCTTAACAAATATTTTTTTGCGTAATAGCGGTAAAGATTTTAAAAGTTAGATTTTATATTAATCGATGGAAAAGATAAGAGGCAGGGATACGTCAATGATAATCTAAAAGAAACAATTAGTTGTTCAATTATTAAGATAAATTAAACTCTTATTAAAATATACAATATTAGTATTAATTTTAAGAAAGTGAAATTTTTCTCTACTACAAATTGTATGGATATTATAGTGCGTTTAAAGGTAAAAATATATGAGACCTATTTGTGGCCCAGTATATTGTTATCCCATCAAACAAAACTGTACTAAATTGTTGAGAATATTATGTTTTGTAATGTTGGGGGTTTCTATAGGGTTTAGTTTCTTGATCATATTGATGGGTGGATCAGATATCTGAGATTATTTTTTTAACAGTCAGAAATTTTGTATTGGTGGTATTTATATTATGGGCGTATTTGGTATTGGACAGCCAGTCAGGCGTAAGGAAGATGAACGTTTCATAAGGGGAAATGGGTGCTATCATGATGACTTAGCAGAAGATGGCCACTCACATGTTGTATTTGTGAGATCTTCTCACGCCCACGCAAAAATCGTTAGCGTAAATTCTGATGTGGCAAAAGCATTGCCAGGGGTAATCGCAGTTTGGACGGCTGTAGATCTAAAAGAATTTGATCTGACTGGATTCCCGTGTCTTGCCAGTATCTGGATTCCTCTTGAGCGTGGTGACGGAAAGCCAGCTGCTTACCCTCATAACCCGTTGTTGGCCGAAGGTCGAGTACGGCATGTTGGTGAAGCGGTTGCTATGATTGTTGCGGAAACATTGAAGGTTGCAGAGGAAGCAGCAGAGCTTTTTGAAATTGTGTATGAAGAGCTTAATGTAGTTGTAGAAACCGACAAGGCTACGCTGAGCGATGTTCCTCAAATTCATGATGACGTTCCGGAAAATAAATCCTTTGTTTGGAACCATGGGGATCGAAAAGCGACCAATTCTGCTTTCTCTTCAGCATCTCATGTAACTTCGATTAGCTTGGTTAATAATCGTGTAGCGGTCATGCCCATTGAACCACGGGGTGCAATAGGCGAATACGATACCAAGGAGGGCAAGTATACATTAATTACAAACGCTCAGCATATTTATGATACGCAATTAGTTGTGAGCCAAGTTCTCAAAGTTGATAGAGAGGCAATACGCGTTGTTGCAAAAGATCTCGGAGGAGGTTTTGGCGTCAAATACGTCAGTTACCCAGAACAGGCACTGGTTCTTGTAGCTGCTAAACACCTAGGTCTTATTATCCGCTGGACAAGTAATAGGGGCGAAGCATTTCTTTCGGATACTCAAGCCAGAGATCATTATAGCAATGCAGAACTTGCGTTGGATGACAATGGTAAATTCCTTGGTCTTAGAGTTGAAACAAAAGCAAACCTTGGGGCTTATGCTTCAAATTTAGGCCCAGTATGCCCAAGTATTTTGTATACAAGAATGTTATCTTGCGCCTACCGTATACCATGTATTCACGCCGAGGTAACGGGGGTATATACGAATACAGTATTTACTGATGCGTATCGAGGGGCAGGGCAACCTGAGGCAATTTATCTGGTTGCGCGTTTAGTGGATATGGCCGCGCGGGAAATGAAAATTTCTCCAGATGAGATTCGCCGCCGCAATTTTATTTTACCCGATGAAATGCCTTATACCACGCCCGTTGAAATCACTTATGACTCAGGAAATTATCCAGATGTTCTTGATCGGTGCCTTGCCCTTTCTAATTGGTTAGAATTTCCGAATAGGCGGAATAATGCCTTGAAGGAGGGTCGATATAGAGGAATTGGGTTAAGTATGTATGTCGAAGCTACGACTGGAGATCCTCTAGAGGAGGCAAATCTGCATTTTTCGGAATCTGGAAGGTTAGAGGTTTGGTTGGGTACTAAATCTTCGGGTCAAGGTCACGAAACGACTTATGCACAGTTTTTAAATGAATTGCTCAGCGTACCGTTTGATAAGATTGATGTTATGGAGGGTGATACTAAAGAAGTTGCTATTGGGGGAGGAACAGGAGGCTCTAGGTCTATTTACCTGGCTGGAATGGCCTTAAAAGATGGGGCTGAAAAGGTTATTAAAAAATGTTTAGAAATTGCAGCGGTAATGCTTGAAGCTTCTGTTAAGGATATTCGTTTTGATGAAGGTGAATTTCGTATTATCGGCACAGACCGTCGGGTGGACATTATGGCTGTTGCCCAAGCGTCTTATGATTTAAGCGATTTACCGGGGGATGTAACACCAGGGTTGGATACCAATGGACGCTATGATTTTTCAGGTGAAACTGTGCCAAACGGTTGTCACATTGCAGAAGTTGAAGTCGACCCTGAGACTGGCAAGGTTCATATTGTTGATTATTTCTCTGTTAGTGATTTTGGAAGAGTAGTTAATCCACTTTTGCTCGAAGCCCAGGTTCAAGGAGGAGTTGCACAAGGCTTGGGCCAAGCATTAATGGAGGAGGTAAGGTACGATTCTAATAGTGGTCAGTTATTAACAGGGTCATTCATGGATTATTGCATGCCTAGGGCCGATGATTTGCCATTTTTTATGTCCGAAGCGACGGATATTCCTTGTCCAACAAATGAGCTGGGCGTTAAGGGTTGTGGCGAGGCAGGTACAATTGCAGCCTGTGCTACTTTTATTAATGCAGTGATTGACGCATTGGCTGATTTTAATGTCAGGCATGTAGACATGCCAGCAAGTTCAGAGAAGATCTGGCAAGCTATTAATAATTCAAAAGACAATTAAATGGCCCAATAGAGCCTTTATATTATATCACCTCTCATACAAATGTGATGCTAAGGCGTCAGTTTGATTACTATTAGTTGATAATAACTTACGTTTTATATTCATTTAGTCATTACCATTGTATTGGCGTGTTATCGTAATTGATGAATTCGCCGGTGCGTGGAGGCATGTAATTATCGATCACCTTCTTCATTCCTGAAATGCTGTCTGGAATTTTAACCGGGGCTGCATTTGTGCCCATATCTGTTTGAACCCACCCCGGGTGAAATGCAAGGGTGCGAACATTGCGGTCAGCGAGGTCAAGCGACAACCCTTTTACAATTAGATTTAGTGCGGCTTTAGAGGATCTATAGGGATAGTAGCCAGCATCTGTAAGTTCTGTAATTGATGCCATATAAGTGGAAACAAAAATCATAATTTTTTCTTTTGAGGCAGCCACGTGATCAACAAATGCTTCACACACCTCAAATGGAGCTAAAACGTTCACACGCATCACCTCTTCCCATGCATCATAATTTACTGAGCCGAAAGCTCCGTCTTCTGGTTTGTCAAATACTGTTCCCAATATACCCGCATTATTAATTAGTCGATCAATAGAGACACCCTTGAGTGAATCTGCCACGGCCCTTATATGTTCAGTATTCGTAACTTCCATACGATGAATAGTCGTACTATTTGATTGTGAGGCTAATCTATTTAATTCATCAGCACCATCGGGGTTTCTACAGCACGCGTGAATTGTAAGACCTTCGTTTTGATACTGTCGGACGAATTCCAATCCTAAGCCTCGATTAGCGCCAGTTATAAGGACACTCGTCATTTTGCATTCCCCTTTAAAATTTATGTTCAATTGTATTAGCTAGAGGCATAAAGATAATAGTAAAAACTAGCCTAAATATTATTATTTTGCACAAAAATATACAATATACTGACCATTGTATATTTTATAAGAAGTTAAAGCCGGTCTATTAAAGTTTGATTTGTAGGTTAGGTTAGTAACTTTCGGGGTATAGCCCGGATGTTCGAAGGGTTTTATAATTAATGAATGATGAAAACTAAACTTAAATACCAACCAAAATGTTATTCCATTATTTACATAAGACAACTTCAGTAACTATAGAGTGTATATATCATGTTTCCAAAGACAGACTTTTCTACTGTTTTTTCATTATTTCAAGATTCTTCAAACCGCGTGCCGGAGGGTGGCTGCTTGTGTGCGCCACCCTTGAAGGGAAGGCCATATTATTCAGATGGTTTCGAAATAAGCTATGGTGAGGCTCAAAAAATTGTATTGAAGCTAAAATCATCTTATTCTAATGCGGGTTATGGTTTAGGGCAACGGGTAGCATTGCTTCTTGAGAATCGGCCTGAATTTCATCTGCATTGGCTCGCTCTAAATGGTTTGGGTGTCAGTGTTGTTCCAATCAATCCTGATTATCGTGAAGATGAAATTATATACCTACTTGACCACTCAGAATCTATTCTAGTGGTCTCAATTCCTGAGAGGCTGGCAGACCTTAAATTAGTAGTAGAAAAATGTAGTTCAAAGATTCCTGTCGTTGATATCGAACAATTGGACATTGAATTGCCGGAGGCCTGTATAGAGAAATTCCCAGAGAAACCAGATATAGATTCTGAAGTAGCACTACTTTATACTTCTGGTACAACCGGTCGTCCTAAGGGGTGCATTCTAACAAACCGGTATTTTCTAAATGCTGGCAGGTGGTATTTGGAGGCAGGGGGTCTTATGGACATAGAGTATGGACATGAGCGCCGCTTGAATCCCTTAC